>JAPPKP010000198.1 GCA_028819955.1 Rhodospirillaceae bacterium
AATGTCCACGGCGGAATCCGCATCGGCGTGGACGTGGGCGGCACCTTCACCGACCTGCTTCTGGTCGATCAGGCGTCGGGCGGCATGCGCATCGCCAAGGTGCCGTCGACGCCTGCGGACCAGTCCGACGGGTTCATGGCGGGCCTTGCCGCGCTCGGCGACGTCGTGGCGGGCGGGTTCGAGACGGTGGTTCACGGTACCACGGTGGGCACCAACGCCGTGCTGGAGCGCAAGGGCGTGCGCTGCGCGCTCATCACCACCCAGGGTTTCCGCGATACGCTGGAGCTGGGCCGGCGCACCCGGCCCAACCCGTGGGGCATGTTCGGCAGCTTCGCGCCGATCGTGCCGCGCGAGCGCCGCTTCGAGGTGGCGGAGAGGATCGACGCCTCCGGCGCGGTGGTGACTCCCCTCGACGAGGACGGGGTGCGCGAGGCGGTCGAGGCGGCACGCGCGACCGACGCCGAGGCATTGATCGTCCACTTCATCCACGCCTATCTCAATCCCGATCACGAGCGCCGCGCCGGCGCGATCGCGCGCGAGGTCTGGCCCGATGTCCACATCACGCTGGGCTCGGACATCCTGCGCGAGGTGCGGGAGTTCGAGCGCGGCAGCACCGCCGCTCTCAACGGCTACATCCAGCCGATCATGACCCGCTATCTCGACCGCATCGCCGGCCGGCTCAAGGCCGGCGCGGTGGAGTCGGAGCTGCTGGTGATGCAGGGCAACGGCGGCATGATGACCGCTGGGATCGCTGGCGAGAAGGCGGTGCAGACGGTCATGTCAGGGCCGGCCGCCGGCGTCATCGCCGCCGCCCACCTGGGCGCCGCCGCCGGCTTCCCCAACCTGATCAGCTGCGACATGGGCGGCACCAGCTTCGATATCGCCATCGTGCAGGGCGGGGTGCCGGCCACCACGACGGAGAAGGACATCGCCTACGGCATGCCGCTCAGGGTACCGATGGTGGATATCCAGACCATCGGCGCCGGCGGCGGCAGCATCGCGCGGGTCGACGAGGGCGGCATCTTGCGCGTCGGCCCCGAGAGCGCGGGCGCCGCGCCTGGGCCGATCTGCTACGGCCGGGGCGGGCAGGAGCCCACGGTGACCGACGCCAACCTGCTGCTCGGCCGCATCGACCCGCGCGCCATCGGCGGCCTGGAGAGCCCGCCGGACATCGATGAGGTGCGCAGGATCGTGCGCGAGAAAATCGCGGACCCGCTCGGCCTCGACGAGGCGGAGGCGGCGGCCGCGATCCTGCGCGTGGTGGACCATCAGATGGCGGGCGCGGCGCGGCTGGTCTCCGTGGACAAGGGGCACGACCCGCGCGATTTCGCCCTCTTCGCCTTCGGCGGTGCAGGGCCGATGCACGCCACGGCCATCGCCCGCGAGCTCGGCGTGCCCCACGTGCTGGTGCCGCGCTACCCCGGCATTACCTCCGCGCTCGGCTGCGTGCTGGCCGACGTGCGCCACGACTTCGTGCGCACGCTGCACCAGCCGCTGGAAGACGTAGACCCGGCGGGGGCGGACCGCATCCTGGCGGAGCAGGCGGCGGAGGGCAGGGCCCTGCTCGCGCAGGAGGGGGTGACGGTCGCTGCGGTGGAGGTCGAGCACGAGGCGGACCTCTTCTACCGCGGCCAGAGCCACGTCTTCCGCGTGTCGGTGGGGGACGCGGGCTTCGACGGAGCGGCCGTCCGCGATGGCTTCGCGGCACTCTACCGCGAGCGCTTCGACATCGTGCTGCCGGAGATGCAGCCGATCCTGGTCAACTTGCGCACGACCGTGCGGGGCGTGCGGCCGACGCTCGACCTCACGCTGGCGGCCGACGAGACCGGGGCGACGCTGGCGGCGGCGCTGGTCGAGACCCGCCCGGTCTACTTCGACGGCGCCTGGGTCGAGACGCCCGTCTATCGACGCGAGCGGCTGCCGGCCGACGCCACCATCGCGGGGCCTGCGGTCATCCAGCAGCTCGACACCACAATTCTGGTAGAACCGGGGTCCGAGGCCCGCGCCGACACCTTGGGCAACCTTGTACTGACCGTGCCCCAGGCTGCGGCGGAGACCCAAACGAGCGCCGACGACGCTTTCGACCCGGTCACCCTGGCGGTGATCGAGAGCGGCCTGCAGCAGGTCTCGAGCGAGATGGACCTGGTGCACCAGCGCACCTCGTTCTCGCCGGTGATCTCGGAGGGCTTCGACCGCTCCAACGGCATCTACGATCCCGAGACCGGCCAGATCATCGCGCAGGGGGAGCTCGGCCTGCCGATCTTCCTCGGCGTCATGCAGTCCACCACCCAGGCGGTGATCGAGGCACGCGACGACCTGGAGCCCGGCGACATCGTGATGGTCAACGACCCCTATTTCGGCGGCACCCATCTGATGGACGTCAAGATGGTGCGACCCTTCTTCTACAAGGGCCGGCTCTGGGCCTATCTCTCAAACACCGGCCACTGGCCCGACACCGGCGGTATGGTGCCGGGGGGCTTTCCCTCCCAGGCGACCGAAATCCAGCAGGAAGGTCTCAGGCTGCCGCCGGTCAAGCTCCACCGGCGCGGTGTGCTCGACGACGACATCATGCAGATCGTGCTCGCCAACATCCGCGTGCCCGAGGAGCGCATCGGTGACATCCGCGCTCAGATCGGCGCGCTTTCCGTCGGTGAGCGGCGCCTGACCCAACTCCTCGACAAGCACGGCGAAGAGACCGTCAACGCCGCCATCGAGGTGCTCAAGGAACGCTCCGAGCGCCGGATGCGTGCCCACATCGCCTCCGTCCCCGACGGCACCTACGTTTTCTCCAGCTACATGGATTCCGACGGCGTCGACGACGCCCTGCTGGAAGTCTGCGCCAGGGTCACGGTGGAGGGCAGCGACCTCGCGGTGGACTTTGAGGACTCCAGCCCGCTCTGCCGCGGGCCGGTCAACTCGGTCTGGGCGACGACGCTCGCCTCCGTCTACTGCGCGATCAAGCACATCTTCCCGGATGTGCCGATCAACGCCGGCTGTTTCCGCCCCATCAGCGTGACACCGCCGCACGGCACCTTCCTCTATGCCGAATACCCGCGGCCCGTCTCCGGCTGCGCGGCGGAGACGGCGCAGCGGATCATGGAGGCGGTGTTCGGCGCCATGGGCCAAGCCATGCCGGAGCGCATGTTCGCCGCCCCCGCCGGCACCAGCGGCAATTTCAGCCTCGGCGGCGAAGACCCTGCCGAGGGGCGCCGCTACGTCATGTACATCTTCTCCGGCGGCGGCTATGGCGGCTGGTGGGAGGACGACGGCCTCACCAACGGCTGCTCCTCCGTCGGCATTTCCAAGACCCAGCCGGCCGAAATTCTGGAGCAGCACTACCCCATCCTGTTCGAGGAATACGCGCTGCGTGAGGGCTCGGGCGGCGCCGGGCGGCACCGGGGCGGCTTCGGCGTGAGCTACCGCGTGCGCCTGCTGCGGGGCGAGGCGAAGGCGTCCTTCATGATGGACCACGGCCGCACCGGCCCGCACGGTCTCGCGGGCGGCCTGCCGGGCGCCTGCAACCAAATCGAGGTCCGCCGCGGCAATCTGGTCGAGGAGCCGCCACATCTCTCCAAGGGCGAGGGCTACCACCTGGCACCGGGCGATACGGTACAGGTGCGGACCCCCGGCGGCGGCGGTCTCGGCGACCCGCGCACCCGCTTGCGTTCGCGCGTTACGGCCGACCTCGCCCGCGGCTACCTGACCGAGGCCGCCGCCGCGCGGGATTACGGCTACGACCCCGGCGCGGACGAGGCCGCGGAATAGGCCAGCCGCTGGAGCTTCAGAGGGCCGCTTCGCTCGCGACGTGCGGACGCACCCGCGCGCGTATCGCCGGGCCGTTCTCGACCAGAGCCTTGGAGAGCTCGAAGGTTTTCTGAGCGTTCATCCAGAACTCCGGGCTCTGACCGAAGTACGCGCCCAGCGCAATCGCGGTCTCCGCGCTCACGCCGCGTCGCTCGTGGACGATCTCGTGCAGCCGGGTCGCGGGCAGGCCGATATCCCGTGCGAGTCCGTGAACGGTCAGCTCCATCTCCTCGATCTGCTCGCGCAAGAGGGCGCCGGGATGGGTCGCAATTCGGTCCGTCGGTGCTCTCATGGGTGCCTCTTCCTTCAAGCACGCTCAAGTATACCAAGCCAGGGCAAGCCGTTGACTCGCACGGCCTTCCTCTCCACACTCCGCCCGCTTGCTGAGGGCCGGCGGCAGGAGCCGGACGGGGAGGGAGACGGCATGCGCTTTTCGGACAACGGGTATTACATCGAGCGCTACGT
>JAPPKP010000170.1 GCA_028819955.1 Rhodospirillaceae bacterium
TCGTCCTTGCCGACCGTGAAGACGTTGGTCTGGTTCTCGACCGTGAGCCGCGCCACCGCTCCTCGCCCCCCGTGCGCGGCGCGCCGCCTGCGCCGCGCGGCCGTCTCCCTATCGTAACGGCCGAGCGCGGGCAAGGGCGGCGCCCTGAGCGCTCAAATTCGCCCTTTCGTGGGCGGGCTCTGCGCGGCTATGACTGCGTCCATGACCGAGCAACCCTTCTCCGCCGACGAGATGATGACCGTCGCCGCGGCGCGGCTCATCGACAACGGCACGGTGTGCTTCGTGGGCATCGGCCTGCCGAGCGCCGCCGCCAACCTCGCCCGCGCCACCCGCGCGCCGGATGCCGTGCTGATCTACGAGTCCGGCACCGTCGGCGCGAAGCCCGCCGTGCTGCCGCTCTCCATCGGCGACAGCGAGCTCGCCGAGACCGCCGACTTCGTCGTCTCCACCGCCGAGATCTTCCGCTACTGGCTGCAGGGCGGGCGCATCACGGTGGGCTTCCTCGGCGCGGCGCAGATCGACCGCTTCGGCAACATCAACACCACCGTGATCGGCGACTACGCGAATCCGAAGACGCGGCTGCCCGGCGCCGGCGGCGCGCCCGAGATCGCCGGGCTCGCCGGCGAGGTCTTCGTCATCATGCGCCAGTCGAAGCGCGGCTTCGTCGAGAAGGTCGAGTTCGTGACCTCCGCCGGCCATCTGACCGGAGGAGACTGGCGCGAGCGTTCGGGTCTCCCCGGCCGCGGGCCCAGCACGGTCATCACCGACCTCGGCGTGCTCGAGCCCCACGCGGAGAGCCGCGAGCTGGTTCTCACCCACACCCATCCCGGCGTCGCGCTCGATGACGTGCTGGCATCCACCGGCTGGCCGCTCAAGGTCGCCGACGATCTCTCCGAGACCCCTGCGCCCACGGCGGAAGAGCTGTCCGCGCTGCGCGGCCTGCACGAGCGCACCGCCGCTGCCCGCGCTGAAGCCGGCTGACGCTAACCGGCTGGCGGCGCCAGCAGTTGGAGCGCCCGCAGCGCGGCGCAGGCGGCGCCGTAGCCGTTGTCGATGTTGACCACCGTCACACCCGGCGCGCAGGAGGCGAGCATGGCCGCCATCGCGGTGGCTCCGCCCTTGGCGACGCCGTAGCCGGTCGAGGTCGGCACCGCGATCACCATACCCGGCACGAGCCCGCCCACCACCGAGGGCAGCGCGGCGTCCATGCCGGCGACCACGATGACGATGGGATAGGCTCTGATCTCGTCGATCCGGTTCATCAGCCGCCAGAGGCCCGCAACCCCCACGTCGCCGATCTCCGCCGAGGGTTGGCCGTGATAGGCGAGGGTGCGGGCAGCCTCGCGGCACACCGGCTGGTCCGAGGTTCCGGCGGAGACGACGGCGACCTGGGCCTCGCCGGAGGGCGCCACAACCCTGCCGAAGACGCCGGTGCGCGACAGCGGCTCGTAGTCGATGCGCTCGGCCAGCGCCGCGGGCAAGGCGTCGCGCTGGGCCGCGTCGAGACGGGTCAGCAGCAGGCTCCGCTCCGCCTCCTCCGCCCGCGCGAGGATGTCCGCGAGCTGCTGCGGCGTCTTGCCCTCGCAGAGCACTGCCTCCTCGATGCCGATGCGCGCGCGGCGTTCGAGATCGAGGGTGATGGCGGTGGGCGTGCTCACGCCGGGTGCGCGGGCCTCAGGAAGGCGCTGCCCACCCGGTAGGGCGCGAAGCTCACCGGCCGGGCCTCGTCCGTGGCGAACATGCCGGCGACGGTGTCGCCGAGTGCGGTGCGGCGGCTCTCGCTCAGCGCGCCGAGGGTCGGCGCATCCAGCTCGATCACGATGCCGGCCTTGCGCCTGCGGCAGCGCACCGTCTCCGGCCGCAACTGCCGCAGTTGCCGCGCGAGGTAGCGCTCGGCGGCGTGAATCGAGGCGAGGTCGTCGGCCTCCACGCGGAGCCCGGTCTCGATGCGGCTGGAGAGGCAGGGCGCCGCAGGCAGCCGCGACAGGTCGTCGAAGCCCCGGCCCGCCGCGATGGTGCGGACCCCCGCCTTGTCGATGCCGGCCTCGACGAAGGGATGACGTACGCCGTGCTCTTCGGCGGCCTTCAGCCCCGGTCGCCAATCCCCCAGATCGTCCAGGTTCGTGCCGGAGAGCAGGGTGGCGTCGGTGCATGTGGCAAGCGCACCGTAAAGGTTCGTCTTGCAGTAATAGCAGCGGTTCGCCGGATTCGCGCGGTAGGCCGGATCGTCGAACTCGCCCGCATCGAGGACCGTGAGCTGCCATTCTTCCCGCGCGGCGAAGGCGCGCACCCGCTCGGTCGCTTCCGGCGGCACGGCCGGCGAGACGGCGTGGAACATCGCGCTTTCTGCGCCCAAACGGCGTCCCGTCAGCACGGCGAGTGTCATACTATCCACCCCTCCGCTGACCGCGACCGCGGCCCGGCCGATGCCGCCCAGCACTTCGTTCAGCGCTTCGACGCCGGGGGAAGCCGGCTCAGTCATCGCCGCCACGTCTCGGCGCCGCCGCCTCCGCGGCGCGCCTGCGCTCTTCGCGCGCCGCGTGGCCCGCGCTGCCCGCAAGGTCGTCAAGCTCCGCCTTGGCGGTCACGGTGCCCGCCGGCCGGCGCGCGCGCTTCACCCTGACCCTTCCCAGCGCGTCGGCGTGCGAGGCCGTCTCCCGCGTGAGCGCACTGCGGGCGACCTTGGACCAGCGCACACCGAGCGTGGTGGTCTCGTCGAAGACCGCCGCGAGTGCTGCGTCGAGAGAGTCCGCCTCCGCCAGCACCTGAACCGCAGCCACCATGCGGCCCTTCTTGCCGTAGACCGGCCACTGCAGGACATCGAGGATGCCGGGGCGTGCCCGCAGGCGATCGAGGCCGAGCGCGAGGTCTTCCGGCGTCTGGTCGTCGATCTCGCAGCGCAGCAGCGCGACCTGTTCCTGCACGGCGGTCGGCGCGACCGGCGCGAATTCCAGGACCCGCAGCACGTTGCTGAGGCCGGGCAGGACGCGGCTGCCGAAGCCGGTGCCCGTGCGCACCAGCGTCTCCGGCTCTCTTGCCGGCGCCGCGTCCGGCGCGAGGTGCTTCAGGATCGCCGCGCCGGTGGGGGTCACCCGCTCGCCCTCGATACCGTCGTCGTGGGTGGCGAGCCCCCGCAGCAGATGCACCACGGCAGGCGCCGGCACCGGCAGCAGGCCGTGGGCGCAGCGCACCCGGCCCGAGCCGAGAGGGACGGAACCGACAGACCAGCGGGCCCGGCCCAACGCCTCAATCAGGTAGGCAGCCGCCACGATATCGACGGTCGCGTCCCAGGCACCCACCTCGTGGAAGGTCACTTCCGCCGGGTCCATCCCGTGCACCGCGCCCTCGGCCTCGGCGAGAAGCGTGAAGATCGCGAGTGCTCGCCGGCGCACACCCGCATTGATGCGCGCTGCCTCCAGCCTCGCGCGCACATCCGCCAGCCGCACGTGGCCGTGCGTGTCGTCATCAGGCGCAGTCACTTGGAAGCGCATGCCGGCGAGTGCCGCATCCCTGTGCGGGTCGATGGCGATCTCGACGGAGGGCGGCAAATTCAGGCCTGCAAGCGTCGCACGCAGTCCGTCGGCATGGTCCGGCCGCGCATCCAGCACCGCCGCGGCGAACATGTCGCCGGCGATACCGCCCACCGGATCGAGGTGGAAGCGTGCGAGGCGGGCGGGCGGCGCCGAACCCTCCGACACGTCCGTCTCAGCGTCCGTCGCTATGGGGGGCGGTGCGTCGTCCATGCGACCGCTACTCTCCCTTGAAGACCGGCTTGCGCTTTTCCGTGAAGGAGGCAACGCCCTCCGCGAAGTCGGCCGATGAGCGCAGCCTACCATAGGCCTCGCCTTCCAGGGCGATGGCGACGCTGAGCGGTGCGTCCTCGGCCTCGTTGAGGAGCTTCTTCGCGGTGCGCTGGGCGAGCGGCGAGAAGACCTTGAGCTCGTCCGCTAGGGCATCGGTCGCGGCGGCAAGCTCGTCATCGGGCACGCAGTCGAGCGCGATGCCCCAAGCATGGGCCTCCGCACCGGGGAGGCGGCGCGCCCGCATCACCAGGTCCTTGGTGCGACCGATGCCGATCATCCGGGCCAGCCGCGCCGAGCCGCCGGAGCCCGGAATCATGCCGATGCGCTGCTCCGGCAGCCCGAGCAGCGCGTTCTCGGTGACGATGCGGAAATCGCAGGCCAGCGACAGCTCGAAGGCGACGCCGAAGCAGTAGCCGTGGATCGCCGCGATCACCGGCTGGCGGCAGCGCTCGGGCGC
>JAPPKP010000160.1 GCA_028819955.1 Rhodospirillaceae bacterium
GCTCCCGGTAGCCGGAGAGATGCAGCACCGCCTCCCGGAGCGTCTTGCTCGGGACGGTGCCGGTGTTGATGCAGGTACCGCCGACGACCGCTTGACGTTCCACCACGGCCGTCTTCTTGCCGAGCTTGGCCGCCTGTATCGCTGCCCGATGGCCGGCGGGTCCTGATCCGATGACCAGCAGCTCGTAGTCGCGCTCCGACATGTCCGCACTCTCCCGTCGCGCCAGCCTATCCCTGCGCGCAGCCGACCGGAAGCCCCGCTCCCCCGCGGCCTTCGAGACCAAAGGCGGTTCGGTCTCCCGCCCGCGTCCAACGCCGCCACAATAGCCCGGCAGCAATCATGCGAGATACAACGTGGGAATGCCCCGTCCTTGGGGGCAGCCTAAAGCTTGCCGCCGTCGCGCGAGCGCGCTATGAGGCCGGGCGATGGACGTGCGCATCTACAGGCCGGCGAAGACGGCGACTCAGTCGGGCAGGGCGAAGACCAGCCGCTGGGTGCTCGAGCACGCGCCGCGCGGGCAGCGCGCGGTGGACAGCCTCATGGGCTGGACCGGCTCCGACGACACGACGCAGCAGATCAATCTGAGCTTCGCGACCAAGCAGCAGGCAATCGCCTACGCCAAGCGCAAGGGCCTCGCCTACGTGGTGGACGAGCCCCAATCGCGCCCCGTCAGGCCCAAGTCCTACGCCGACAATTTTATTCGCAAGACCTGAGCCGCGCCGGGGAAGCCCGAGACCGCACTGCCGGCGAAGTGCATTCCGACCTTTCTAACCCAAGAGCACAGACAGCTTTGCGCACACGTCGCTGACCACTTCCGGCGGCGCGTCGGTCGCGAAACGGGCATGACGGGCCCGCCAGTCCAGACTCCTGATCTGGTCGGAAAGGACGACGCCAGTCACCCGACCGGCAGCGGGAAGCGCCACTTCGAAGGGATATCCCTTCACCCTGGAGGTGATGGGACAGAACAGTCCCATCCCGGTCTTTCCGTTGTAGCTCTGCGGGCTCAGTACGAGGGCAGGGCGGTGACCGGCCTGTTCGTGACCGGCTTGGGGCGAGAAGGCGAGCCATACGATATGCCCCGTGTCCGGGACATACCCAGTCTCTACCATTGCTCGTTGCCCTGGGGCTCGCCGGTGTCCTGTTCAGGATGCAGGTTGTCGTCGGTGATGCGGCTCAACAGGTCGTCGAGGTCGTACGTTCTCTTCCGCATCACGACTCGATCGCCGTGTGAGGCCATATCAATCACGGAACCTTCCGACACTCCCCATTGCTCGGCGATGGCCTTGGGGATGCGCACTGCCAAGCTGCTCCCCCACTTCCGAACATGCTGAGTTGCGCCCATGAGAAGCCCTCCAGATGTATCTATATTATAGATACTTTGGATCGGGGTACAAATGGCAATTCGGGTGACGGTAGGCACCGATTCTCCAGGATGGGCGCCACTCACCCCGCGAAGCGGGGCTCCGGGATGCCCCGGATGCCGAGGCCGGTGACCGCGAACAGGCCGCCGGCGAGGAACTGCGGCCTGGCCTCCACCGCGAACATGTCGTGCACTGCCGGGTGCTGCACGCGGGCCATGGAGGTGACGTAGAGCACGTCGAGGTCGTCGCCGCCGAACATCACACTGGTGACGTTCTTCACCGGCATCCCGATGCGGCGCTCCACCGAGCCGTCCGGCGCGTAGCGCACCAGCTCGCCGCCAATCACCTGCGCGTTCCAGAGGCAGCCTTCCTCGTCCACGGTGGAGCCGTCGGCCACACCCGCGTCGTCCTTGGTCGAGGCGAACACCCGCTTGTTGGATAGCGTGCCGGTCTCGATGTCGTAGTCGTAGGCCCAGAACTCCTCCTGGAAGCTGTCGGCGAGATAGAAGGTCTTGTCGTCCGGGCTCCAGCACGGGCCGTTGGTGCAGATGATGCCGCCGTCCACCTTGGTGACGCTGAGGTCGGGGTCGAGCCGCCACAGGCCGCAGATGGTGAGCTCCTCCTTGTCGTCCATCCCGCCGGCGAAGAAGCGCCCGCGCCGGTCGCACTTGCCGTCGTTGAGCCGGGTGCGCGGCTGCTCGGCGTCGACCTTGGCAATCAGCTCCACCTCGGCCTTGTCGTAGTCGAAGAAGTAGAAGCCGTCGTCGAGCGCCATCACCGCGCCGCCGCCGGCCCTGAGCGCCATCGCGCCCACGTCGTGCTCGCCGAGGGTCCAGTTCTCGACCTTGCCCGTACGTGGATCCATGCGCCAAAGCTCGGGCTTGCCGACCCGGCGGCCGGTGCCGTCCACCCAGTAGAGCCGGCCTTCGTCCACGTCCCACACCGGGCCTTCGCCCAGATGGTTGCCGCAGTCGAGGATGCACTCGATCTTGATGCTCATGCGCTTGACCCCTTGGTTTGCCCGATGGTGGCGGGGGGAGGCGGGGCACGCAAGACCGTGCACGTTGTCACCGGACCGGACGGCCGCTAAGAGGGGGCGGGGAGGATCGCATGACCGCAACCGACATCGATCTCGCAGCGCTCGGCCGCTACGACACGCCCACCATCTGCAACGCGCTCCTGGCGATCGCGCCGGCGGCGGCGGGGCGCTCGACCAAGGCGACGCTCCACTGCGCGCGCCCCGAGCTGCCGCCCATGGTGGGCTTCGCGCGCACCACGCTCTACCGCACGCTGGAGCCCGGCGGCTTAGATGCCGAGGGCGAGAACGCGCAGGACCTCGCCTGGTTCGACTATGTCGCCGCCGGGCCCGAGCCCCGCATCGTCGTGGTGCAGGACGGCGACACGCCCCACGCCGCCACCAACGCGCTCTTCGGCGAAGTGATGAGCTTCATGCACAGCGTGCTCGGCTGCATCGGCCTCGTTACCAACGGCGCCGTTCGCGACGTGGCCGGCATGGCCGAGGGCTTCCAGGTTTTGCACGGCGGCATCAGGCCCAACCGCGCCGATTATCACCGGGTCGATTTCGATTGCGAGGTCAACGTCGCCGGTCTCTACGCGCGCACCGATACGCTCATCCATGCCGACGTCAACGGTGCCGTCGTCGTCCCGCCCGCGCTGGTGCCGCAGATCCTGGAGGCGGCGGCGGAGGTCACCAGGAAGGAGCAGGCGATCGTCGACTTCTGCCGCGACCCCGATGTCACGGCCGAGAGCTTCAAGCGCTTCTGGCGCGAAGGCTGAGCCCCGGTGCGAGTCCTCCTTCTGCAGAATCACGACAATTCCGGGCCGGGCTACCTGGAGGAGCCGGCAGCAAGGCGCGGCGTCCGCTTCGAGGCCTGCATGCCGCACCTCAATGCCGACGACCGGCTGCCCGAGGACGACTCGGGCTACGACGGCTTCCTCCTCATGGGGGGCGCGATGCACGCGGGCCACGTGGAGGAGCATCCCTGGCTCGAGGATGCGGCGGCGCTGGTGAGGCGCTTTACCGAGGCCGAGAAGCCGGTGCTCGGCATCTGCCTCGGCTCGCAGATTGTCGCACGCGCCTTCGGCGGGCGCTGCTACGACTTGGCCATGCCCGAGGTGGGCTTCGTGCCGATCCGGCTGACAGGGGCGGCGGAGACCGATCCGCTGCTCGGTCAGTCCTTCGACAACCCCGTCCACCTCGCCCAGTTCCACAGCCAGACCTTCGACCTGCCCGAGGGCGCGACCCGGCTCATGGTGGGCGACGCAGTGCCCAACCAGGCCTTCCGGATCGGGGCCGCGACCTACTCCTTCCAGCCCCACTTCGAGGTGACGCCCGAGATGATGACGCACTGGGTCTCGATCTCCGACGAGATCGTGCCCACCCTCTATCCGACGCTGCCCGAGGCATTGCCGCACCAGCTGCAGCTCCACCACTACGCCTCTCACGATTTCTGCTACCGTGTCGGCGACGCTTGGCTGGACCTCATTGGCAAGCGGGCAAGGCGGGATGGGGCGGGCAGTTGACGGCGGTCACTCCGACGGCTTGAAACGGCGCGCAGCCTCTCCGACCCAGCTGCTCCCACACATCGTCGTGCCCGGACTGGTTCCGGTCATCTTGCTCAGTTCGATCCACCAAGCGCGGCCGTCCACGTGTCTGAAGGTGCCGTCCACATGGACGGAAGCGTCTCCAACCGGTCATTAGGCAGCTTCGACCGGCTCGACCTGTATCGACTGTTCGAGGTGGCCGGTGGACTTCTTCAGAGACCCTGCGCGCTCCAGCATTTCGAACTTCGGATTACCGGCGGTGATGAGTGATCGCTACCACTTGGAAGATTGCTCGGCATAGAAGTGGTCCGGCAATCGGTAGCTGATGC
>JAPPKP010000061.1 GCA_028819955.1 Rhodospirillaceae bacterium
GCTGCTGGTGCAGCCGGGTGATCTCGAACTGCATCTGCTCGCGCAGCTTCTTGTCCAGCGCGCCCAGCGGCTCGTCCATGAGCACCAGGGACGGCTCGAAGATAAGCGCACGAGCCAGGGCGACACGCTGGCGCTGGCCGCCGGATAGCTGGGACGGGTGCCGATTGCCGAAGTCGTCGAGCTCCACCAGAGACAGGTATTCCTCGACCCGGGTCTTGATGTCGCTGCGGCCGACCTTCCTGGCCTTGAGCGGATAGGCGAGGTTCTCCGCCACCGTCATGTGCGGGAACAGCGCGTAGTTCTGAAAGACGATCCCGATGTTGCGTTTGTTGGGTGCGGTGCGGGTGATGGGGGCGCCGCCGATCAGGATGTCGCCACCGGTGACGCTCTCGAAGCCGGCCAGCAGCATGAGGACCGTGGTCTTGCCTGAGCCCGACGGGCCCAGGAGGGTGATGAACTCTCCCTTGGCGACGTCGAGATCGAAGCCCTTCACGACCAGCGTCTTGCGGTCGTAGCTCTTCTTGACGTCGATGAAGCGGAGGAACCCTTCCGACCCTGCGCCCGGCCCTGCCTGGCCGTCGCCGTCGGCAGACTGCCTCAGCGCATCCTCTTCGCCGGCGTGCAGGTCAACCGCCGTCATACGCGCGACCACCGAGTGCAGTGGGTCTCCGTGGTCGGGCACCCGAGGGACGGGCTGGTGAGACTGCCAAGCGCCACATCGGCGCAACCGCCCTGCCGCCAGCAGGTCGGAACCGGCCGCCAAGCGGGCCGGCGCCTAGCGTTGTACGCCGCCGCATGCGCAGCCGCGGCTCCGGCTCGTCGCAAGATTTGCACACGTGTTTTCCGCCAGACCTTCTCGAGCACGGAACTACGCTCTCCGAAAAGCAGGCACCGCCGTCCCCGACCGGAGAGGGCCTCCGCCAGTTGCGCAGAATTTTATGCCGGTTGCGCAGGTCCGCGCGTCCCCAAAATTGGGGAGATTTGATAGATTTTTATCCGCAATTTGGGCAATTGGCCGAAGACGGACGATGCCCGCGCTTTCAGGCCGCTAATAAGAAATAAATGATCTCCTATCGGGGGTTATCGGCGTCCACTCCATCAATATTGCGCGCCGATATGGAGATCGTGCTCGACGTGACGCTGAATCGGTAGTGACAGGCGCCCTGCCGATCGACAACACCGTTAGACACTTGAAGTGGTGTCGGAACGCGCGCTAGTCGTAGAGCACGATGCAGCGTACCTCGATGCTCCAGCGATCGGGGGCATCGGGCGCCGTCGCCGGGTCCTCGAAGGCGGTGTGGAAGCTGAAGGTGCAAGGCGCGTCGGGGCTCATCGCGTCCGCGCTTGCGCCTTCGGAGCGCGCCATGCCCCCCGCCGAATCCCACTGCTTGATCAGCAGCGCCTCGTCGCGGGTGATCGCGGGGTAGAAGTACCAGCGATGAGCGTCGGCGTGCTTCGCGAAGTAGTTCTCGCCGATCCGGTCCGCGTAGTGAATCTCGAACACGACCAGATCGTCCGGATGCACGCTGATGGCATCGCAGAGCGCGAGCGGATAGGTCGCGATCGGCTCCTCCGCAATGTTGCGCCAGAGATTAATGAGCGCGAACCGGCCTGAGTCGAGGGCGCGCGTCACGTCCGCCTCGTCGAGCAGCGTTTCCCCATCGGCCAGCTGCGTGCGGTACGTGTCGTTGACGGTCGGCGGGTTCGCCAGGTCGCGCAGGCGCTGCGGGCCGCTGGTCAGCGTGTAGTCGCCGTGCACGATCTGCGCCGGGCGTTGCACCTGCTGCCCGCCCGCGATGCGACGCCCGCTCAGCTTGCCGGTGGCCGAGCGCACGTTGTGGTCGAAGGCCTTGACGATGCGCGCACCGGCGTGCTCGCGAACGATGTCGGCGCAGTGCGGGTAGTAGCGGCGCACCACCTGCTCGTGGTCCAGAAAGTCGATGTCGGGCGCCGCCAGCGGCCGCTCGAGCAATTCGAAGCCATTGGCTTCGAGGGTACGGCGCTCGGGCTCCGCCAGGCCGCGCGCGTCGTGAATCGGCATCTGGCGCTTGTCCACGTCGGCGCCGACCCAGGGCGTGTCGTTGCCTTCGGTGTTCCTGTGCACGAACACCTTGCCGTTGCGGTAGAGCGAGGTCTCGACCGACGCCGCCAGGTAGGTCACCGCTCCGGTACGCACCGCGTCGGTCTGTGCCTGTTGTGCCACGTTCATGGGTAATCCTCATGCAAGCCAGCGCGTGAGATTAGCACGCACGTAATCGTCGTCGGTGAGGTGCGGGTAGGCCGCCGAGACCCGGTCGATCTCGGCCGCCTGACCGGGGCTCAGCCCTTCCTCCGGGTCGAGGCACCAGATGCCGCGCATCAGCCCCTGGCGGCGCAGCACCTCGTGGCAGCCGGCGATGCAGCCCCGAAAGTCGTTGGCGACGTCGAAGAGCGCGGCGTTGCAGTCGGTGATCTGGGAGTCGAGCGCGAGGAAGTCTGCTTCGATCGCGCCGACTTCGGCCGCCGCGTGGGCGCGGTCGAGCGTTTCCACGGCCCGCTTGACCCAGACGCTCCAGTGGCCGAGCAGCCCGCCCTTGATGCGCACCGTGACGGGCTCGCCTGCCCTCATGAGGCGCCAGGGCGTCACCAGGTCGAGCAGGATGTGATCGTCGTTGCCGGTGTAGAGGGTGACACGATCCTCGGCGCCCGCTTCGACCACGCCCCGCACCACGTCCAGCGTGCGGTAGCGGTTGAAGGGCGCGATCTTGATCGCCACCACGTTCTCCAGCGCGGCGAGGCGGCGCCAGAACGAGGGCCCCAGCACGACCCCGCCCACCGCCGGCTGCAGGTAGAAGCCGACGAGGGGGATGCGTTGGGCCAAGCGCGCGCAGTGCTCCAGCCGCTCGTCCTCGCTGGCGCCCGCGAAGGCGGCGGGGCTCACCATGCCTGCGTGATAGCCGAGGCCGAGGGCGACGTCCGCCTCGGCAAGCGCCTGCTCGGTCCGCCCGACCAAGCCCGCGATCCGCACCAGCGGCCGGTCGGTCCAGGCGTCGGCAGTCTCGGCGGCGAGCTTCAGCACAGGCTCGTAGAGGCCCGCCTCGCGGATCGCGAACTGCGTGGTGTGAACGCCCACGGCAAGCCCGCCTGCGCCGGCGTCGATGTAGTAGCGGGAGAGCGCCCGCTGCCGCTCCGCATCCAGCCGGCGCTCGGCGTCGAGCGCGAGCGGGTGAGCGGGGATCACCACGCCCTCGGCGAGCGTCGCCCGCACCGGCGCCGGCACGCCGCCCCAGGCGAGGCTCACGATGCCGCCGGCGCTTGGAACACGCCGTCCCTCACCTCGTACTGGGTGGGCTTGGCGAGGCTCGGCAGGTCGCGGGCCACCCAGTCCGCCACCCAGTCGATCATCCGGCCCAATGGCACGCGCGGATAGCCGAAGAGGGCGAAGGCGCGTTCGGCGTTGGTGAGCCAGCCGGTGGGCGCCTCCTCGCCTGCGAACACGGGCTCCCGGCCCAACCGCTGGCCGAAGGCTGCCGCCAGCGCGCGGATGCTCACGGCCTCCGGCCCGCTCACGTTGAGCGGCGCGGCAGGCACGGTGCAGTGCTCGAAGCAGCGCAGCGCCATGGCGTTGGCGTCCCCCTGCCAGATGACGTTGACGTGGCCGGAGGCGAGATCGATGGGCTCCCCGTCCCGTACCTTGCAGGCCACGTCGTGCAGCACGCCGTAGCGCATGTCGATCGCGTAGTTGAGCCGCACCAGGCAGCCCGGCGTGCCGTAGCGGCGCGAGAAATACTGGATCAGGCGCTCGCGGCCGACGCAGGAGTTGGCGTACTCGCCGGGCGGCGGCGTGGGCGGCGTCTCCTCAGTCGCACCCTGGTGGCGGACATCGACGAAGGGATAGACGCAGCCGGTGGAGAACGCGACGATCCGCGAGTCGTGGAAGGTCTCGGCGACGATGGCGGGCGCGTAGGCGTTCATCGCCCAGGTCAGGTCGTCGTCGCCCACCGCGCCGAACTTGCGACCGGCCATGAACACCACGTTGGGGAAGCGCGGCAGCGCGGCAACCGCATCGCGGTCGAGCAGATCGCACTGGATGGCCTCAACCCCCCAGGCGGCGAGTTTTCGGCGCACGCGCGGGTCGGTGAAGCGGGCGGCGCCGACGACGCGCTTCTCCGGCGCGGCACGCTTGGCGAGGCCCGCGAGCGTCGGCCCCATCTTGCCGCCGACGCCGAGCACGATGATGTCGCCGTCGACGCG
>JAPPKP010000018.1 GCA_028819955.1 Rhodospirillaceae bacterium
GTCAAGCCCGGCCATGACGTGGTGGGGATATCTCGTGTATTCAGTCGAACTTCTCCATCAGGACACTAGTGTCAGTGAAGCGCGCGGCTTCTGAAGTTTCGTATCATGGAGCGCCGTAATATGCACTATGTCGGTTGTCAACGCGCGCAGGCCCGGCTGTAGCGTCGGCTTCACCCCCTCGGTATAGGATGCCGGACGCGTGAGAACCCCAGGACGAGGCGCAGGCATGAACATTGCGGCGCTGCTGGCGAAGACCGCGTGGAGCCTACCCGAGCGGCCGGCGGTATCCCTCGGCGACGCGGTCACGGCGCGTTATGGCGAGCTGCACGGGCGTGCCGGGGCGATCGCGGGCGCGCTCAAGGCGGTGCACGGGCTCGCGCCCGGCGAGCGGGTGGCGATCGTCATGGCGAACCGGCCGGACTATCTGGAGGCGCTGTTCGGCATCTGGTACGCAGGGCTCGTCGCGGTCCCGGTCAACGCCAAGCTGCACCCGCGCGAGGTCGCCTACATCCTGGGCAATTCGGGAACCCGGCTCTGCATCGCCGACGACGGCCACGCAGACGGAATCGAGAGCGTGCGCGACGATGTGCCGGGCCTTGCTGCGCCGCTGGTCGCAGGCTCCGACGACTGGCACGCCATGCTGGGCCACGACCCGGAAGGCCCCGCCGCAGCCCGGCCCGGCGACCCCGCCTGGCTGTTCTACACCAGCGGCACCACGGGCCGGCCCAAGGGCGCCACCATCACCCACCGCAACCTGCTGATGGCGACGCTGAGCTATTTCGCCGATCTCAACCAGATCATGCCCGACGATTGCGTGCTGCACGCGGCGCCGCTCTCCCACGGCTCAGGCCTCTACGCGCTGCCTTTCATCGCCAAGGGCGCCAACAACGTGATTCCCGAGAGCGGCGGCTTCGAGCCGGCGGAGGTGCTGAGCCTGATCGAGCGCCACCCCGGCCTCAGCATGTTCGCGGCGCCCACCATGGTAGTGCGGCTGCTGGACAGCCCGGCGCTCGCCGACGCCGACACCGCCAACCTCGACCTCATCGTCTATGGCGGCGGCCCGATGTACGTCGCCGACGTGGAGCGCGCGCTCGCGGCCTTCGGTCCCAAGCTCGCTCAGATCTACGGCCAGGGCGAGGCGCCGATGACCATCACCGCGCTCTCCCGCGCCTGCCACGCCGCGAGCGATCACCCGCGCTACCGCGAGCGCCTGGGCTCGGCCGGGGTCGCGCGCACGGATGTCGAGGTGCGGGTCGTCGACGAGGACGACCGCCCGCTGCCGGCGGGAGAGAGCGGCGAGATCGTCGTGCGCGGCGACGTGGTGATGCCGGGCTACTGGGAGAACCCCGAGGCCACCGCGAGCGCGCTCAAGGGCGGCTGGCTGCACACCGGCGATGTCGGCCGCTTCGACGAGGATGGCTTCCTCACCCTGCTCGACCGCGCCAAGGACATGATCATCTCCGGCGGGAGCAACATCTACCCGCGCGAGATCGAGGAGGTGCTGCTGCGCGACGAGGCGGTGCGCGAGGCGGCGGTGATCGGGCGCGCGCACCCCGAATGGGGGGAGGAGGTGGTCGCCTTCGTCGTGCCCCGCGACGGCCAGAGCGTCACCCAAGACCGGCTCGACCGGCTCTGCCTGGAGAGCATCGCCCGATTCAAGCGCCCCCGCGCCTATCGCATCGTGGACAGCCTGCCCAAGAACAATTATGGCAAAGTGCTGAAGCGCACGCTGCGCGAAGAGCTGGAGGCGGAGGGTTAGACCGGACGGGATCGAGCCGAATTGCCGCACCGTCTCTCATTCGCCTTCAGTGTGGCGCGAGATACTTTCAACTTACCGTGGCCCACGATTGCGGCCGGCTCGGCGGGCTGCTGGAAGACTCCTGGCGTTGACGCGAACACAGTGACTTGTCGTGGGTTCGGGGGATCGGGGCGAGGTCGCTATGGGTGGCGGTGACGGCGAGCCGCCGCCGCGCCTCTCCAACCGGGCTGCCCGGAGGCTGTTCCTGGATCGGCACGGCCTTGGGCGCCCGCCGGAGGGAGAGGATCTCGCGGGGCTGATCGAGCGGCTGGGCTTCGTCCAGATCGACAGCATCGCGACGGTCGAGCGCGCCCACCACATGATTCTGGCCTCCCGGCGCAGGAGCTACCGGCCGGGGCAGCTCTCCGACCTGCTGGAACGGCGGCGCACGCTGTTCGAGCACTGGACCCACGATGCGTCCGTGATCCCCATGTCGTTCTTTCCCTATTGGCAGCGGCGGTTCCGCCGCGACGCCGAGAAGCTGCGCGCGCGCTGGCGAAAGTGGCGCGAGGCAGGGTTCGAGCAGCGGTTCGAGGAGGTGCTGGAGCGCATCCGCGAGGGCGGGCCTGTCATGGCGCGCGAGCTCGGCGGCAGCCGGCGGCGTGACGCATCCGCCTGGTGGGACTGGCATCCGTCGAAGACGGCGCTGGAATTCCTCTGGCGCACCGGCGCGCTCGCCATCGACCGGCGCGAGGGGTTCCAGAAGGTCTTCGACCTGGCCGAACGCGTGATCCCGGCCTCCGTCCGCGCGGTCGTGCCGGACGAGCGGGAAACGCTGGACTGGGCATGCGCGGGCGCGCTCGACCGGCTCGGCTTCGCTTCCGCCCGGGAGATTGCGGCCTTCTGGGACACGGCCTCTCTCGACGAGGTGCGGTCCTGGTGCTCCGCCCGCGAAGACAGTGAACTGGTCGAGGTGGCGGTGGAAGGCGCGCGCCCCGGCGAGGTCCGCCGCCTGTTCGCGCGTCCCGACATCTACGAGCAAGCCGAACGAGCGCCGGAGCCACCCGCCGGGGTGCGTGTGCTGAGCCCCTTCGACCCGCTGCTGCGCGACCGCAAGCGCACCGAATGGCTGTTCGGCTTCCGCTATCGCATCGAAATCTACGTGCCGGAGAAGAAGCGCGAATACGGCTACTACGTCTTCCCGCTGCTGGAGGGCGACCGGCTTTTCGGGCGAATCGACATGCGCCGCCGGGACGGCCGCCTCCGCGTGCGAGCGCTCTGGCCCGAGCGCGGCGTGCGCCTCGGCAAGGGGCGGCTGGAGCGCATCGGGCGCGAGCTCGACCGCATCGCCCGCTTCTGCGGCTGCGACGGCCCGGCGTTCGAGAACGGGTGGATCAGGGAGAGCCGGGAGTAGCGGGCGCCGATCCGGGCGCCTTCACGGCAACACGACTCTCGTCTCGGGCCCTCCCCGCTACACGACCGTCTCCGGCTCCACCAGCGCCTCCGCCTTGGCGCGATCGTCGGCCGATATGGCGACCGTGGCGTAGCCGTTTCGGCGGTCCAGAAAGTGCAGGCTCCGGATATTCACGCCGGCATGCTTGAACCTCTCTGCCAGCCTGGCCAGCGCCCCTGGTTCGTCTTGCAGTCTGAGCACGAGCGATTCGTCGGATACCGTCTTGAAGCCTGCGTCCGTCAACGCACGCAGGGCGCCGTCGTGGTCGTCCGCAGTGAGCGTTATCGCGCCTTTCTCCCCGATTGCCTCTGCACTGATGGTCTCGATATTGATGCCGCGCTCGGCCAATGCTCCGGCGATGTCGGCGATCACGCCCGCCTCGTTGTTAGCGATGACGACGATTCTGGCCATGCGGCTGACCCCCTTTTTGTCTTGCGGCGCCGTTACGCCACGCAGTCGTCCACCACGGCGTCGATGGTCTCGCGCGTTACGTGCGGCATCGCGATGAGGTGCGCGATGTCCTCGTAGGGCGCGAGCTGCCACTTGCGCACGACATCCGCCGGCGGCCTGGGAAACACGACGGTGACAGAGTTCCTGTTGCGCCACGCGGGGATGCCGCCGTCGTTGAAGCGCGTGACCGCGTATTCCGCCGTCTCGAGGCATCCGTGCACGATGCGCCTGAAGCCCTCCACCCCCTTCCGCTCGAACGCGTACCACATCATCACCGGCGTGATGGCGTTGCGTGAGCCTGTGAGCGTGGTGTCCAGGACGCCCACGTACTCGACGGCGCGGGCGATGCGCGACACGTATTCGCGCCGGGTCAGCACGACGCCGCAGGGCAGCGGCGAGCCGACCATCTTGTGTCCGCTGACCGACACGCTGTCGAAGCCTGCGTCGAACCCATAGGGCTGCGGGTCGTCCACGAACGGCAAGATCATGCCGCTCAGGGCAGCGTCCGCGTGCAGGTAGGACCTGGTCACCGCGAGGTCGCTCAGGATGTCGCGGATCTTGCTCACGTCGTCGATCGCGCCCTTCATCGT
>JAPPKP010000073.1 GCA_028819955.1 Rhodospirillaceae bacterium
GGGGATCGTGCGCAGCAGCAGCACCGGCGGCAGAACGACGTCGCGCGCCCAGCGGCTCATGCCCAC
This sequence comes from Rhodospirillaceae bacterium, assembly GCA_028819955.1. Next base: position 67 of record JAPPKP010000073.1, read on the forward strand.
CAGGAGGCCGACGCCGACGCCGAGCCCGATGCCTGCGACCAGGCCGATCACCAGCCGCCGGATGGTCACGAGCGCATTCTCGAAGAGCACCATGAGCGCCTGGCCGACATTCTGCCGATAGCCAAGCAACCCCTCGTCGAACCCGTAGTAAGTGGCGAACTCCGGAAACGAGACCGTGGCCACGTACTCGATACGCGGGAACATGCGGTCGGCACGCCTGGGGTTGTCGGTGAACACCCACCAGGCGAAGGCCTCGTAGGCGACGATCAGACAGACCAGACCGAGGATTTGCCAGTGGTTGGGCAGCAGCTGCCGCCACCTGCGCCAGCGCGACGGCCGCGCGGGAGTCTCGCTGGCCGCAACACTCATCACGCGGCGCTCAGCGCGGCCTCCTGATCCTCCGCCAGCTCGCCCCAGAGCGACGCGAGAATCTCCCTGAACTGCGGCTCGGTGCGCATTTCCACCGTGCGCGGGCGGGCGAATGGAACCTGAATCACCTTTTCGATCTGACCGGCGCGCAGGACGAAGATGCGGTCCGCCAGAAAGGTCGCCTCCTCGATGTCGTGGGTGACGAACAGCGTGGTCTTGCGCTCCTGCGTCCAGATGCGAAGCAGCTCCTGCTGCAGCGTCACCTTGGTGACGTAGTCGAGGGAGCCGAAAGGCTCATCCATCAGCAAAACCTCGGGATTGTTGGCGAACACCGCCGCAATCTGGACCCGCTTGCGCATGCCGCCGGAGAGGTCCTTGGGAAAGAAGTCGGCGAAGCGTTCAAGACCCACCAGGCGCAGATGATCCTCGGCGATGCGGCGGCGCTCCGCCCGCGGCACGCCTCGCAGCTCCAGGCCGTACTCCACGTTGCGCAGGACCGAGCGCCACATCAGGATCGCGTCCTGCTGAAAGACCATGCCGCGCTCGCGCCCCGGGCCGGTCACGGGCTCGCCATCGAGCAGCACCGTGCCGGCGCTCGGCTCGATCAGGCCGGCGACCACGTTCAGCAATGTCGACTTGCCGCAGCCGGAGGCGCCGATCAGGACGACGAATTCCTCGTCCGAAATCTCGGCGTCGATGCCGCGTAGCACCTGCAACTGGCCGCCATCCGGCGTCGCAAAGCTCTTCTCGATGCCCCGCAACACGATCGGCATCGCACCGCCCCTCCCCAATGCGCCGCATTATGGCACCCGCCAAAGCGCGCTGTCACATGCGATGCCGGCAGGTCTCCCGCCCTGCGCGGCAACTATGGTGAGACATGCGGCCCATACAGGATATCTCCGGCCCTCGCACCTGAGGGCAGGCGCGTGCTACGGTCGGGGCGCCAGTCAAGACACGCAGGGAGATGGACGGAATGCGGTTCAAGACCATGTCGTGGCGCCCGCTCGCGGTACTCGCGCTCGGAGTCGCCGTCGCCACACCCTTCGCGGTGGCGCTGCCGGGGGAGGCGGCCGCGGAGATCAAGATTTGCGTGATCGACGATCACTCAGGCGATTTCGCGCTGCCCAACATCCCGAAGACCCACGGTGCCCAGCTCGCGGTCGACGAGCTGAACGCCGGCGGCGGGGTGAACGGCGAGCAGATCGAGCTGATCCACTACGACGGCCAGTCGGACGTGAAGCGCTATCAGGAGCTCGCCAACAAGTGCATCCTGGATGACGAGGTGGACGTCATCATGGCGGGCTACACCAGCTCCGAGCGCGAGGCCGCCCGCGCGGTCGCCGTGAAGAACAAGACCATCTTCTGGCACAACAACCAGGGTGAAGGCGGCATCGCCGACAAGTACTCGTTCTTCACCGGGCCGATTCCGGAGCAGCAGATCCTCACCGGCGTCGAGTACATGATCAACACGTACGGGCCCAAGATGTACGTGCTCGCGGCGGACTACGGCTTCGGGCAGGTGAGCGCGCTCTGGACCCATGTCGCGGCCGGGCTCTTCGGCGGCGAGATTGTGGGCGAGGAGTTCATCCCGCTCGGCAACTCCGAGTTCGCGGCCTCCATCGCCAACGTCCAGAAGGCCAAGCCGGACTTCATGGTCCATTACCTGGTGGGCGCCAATCAGTCGCAGTTCTACCCGCAGGCGCAGGCGGTCAATCTCGGGCTGCCTGCGATCTCCACGGTGAACCTGCAGCAGGGCTACGAGCACAGGCAGTTCTCGCCGCCCTCGCTCGCCAACATGTACATCCCGGTCGCCTACATCGAGGAGATCCCGACCGACGCCAACAAGGCCTTCATCGAGGCCTGGCGGGCGAAGTGGCCGGACGAGCCCTACATCAACCAGCCGGCGCGCTGCGCCTATGTCGCGGTTCACATCATGGCGGAGGCTTGGCGCAGGGCGGGCACCACCGACACCGACGCGGTGATTTCCGCGCTCGAATCCGGCATCACCTTCGATGCGCCGGAGGGCCGCGTGTTGCTCGACCCGGCGACCCATCATCTGACCATGAACATCCGCATGGCGCATGTGGACGAGACCCACGCGGTCTCGTGGGTCCACGACTTCGGGCCGGTGGAGCCCTGGTGGCTCAGGACGCTCGGCGTCAACCTGGTGCGCCAGAACGACGGGCGGCAGTACCTCCCGTGGGACGATGCGCGCTACGAGAAGTACAAGAAGGAATAGACGTTCGTACACGCGTGACCGGGCCGGCGTAGACGCGCCGGCCCGGCACCTATTCTCCAATCGCTGACGGTCGGCACGATGGAAACGATCTCTTTCATCGTCAGCCTGCTCTACCAGTACGCCGACACGATCGGGGTCCTCGCGCTCTCCGCGATCGGGCTGATCATCATCTTCGGCATGATGGGCGTCATCAACATGGCGCACGGCGAGATGATGATGATCGGCGCCTACATCACCTCCTTCGCCTACTTCGCCGGCGTGCCCAGCGGCATCGCCGTGATCTTCGGCGCGCTCGGTGCGGGGGTCGCGGGCGTGGTGCTGGAGCGCGTCATCATCCGACGATTCTACGGCCAGCTGCTCTCGTCCCTGGTGGCGACCTGGGGACTCAGCCTGCTGTTAAGCCAGGGCGCCCTGCTCATCTTCGGCCCGCAGATCAAGAGCGTGCCGACACCCTTCGGCAGCTTCGCGCTGGCGGAGCTTTCCTACTCCTACTACCGGCTCTTCATGCTGGGGATCGCGCTCATCACCATCGCGGGCCTCTGGGCGCTGTTTCGCTACACGCGCTTCGGCGTACACGCGCGGGCGACCATGCAGAACCCGCGAATGGCGCGGGCGCTCGGCGTCGACACCTCCCGCATCTATGCGCTCACCTTCGGCCTCGGCGCCGCGCTCGCCGGTCTCGCCGGCGGCCAGCTGGCGCTTACCGCCAACATCGGCCCCTTCTACGGCATGAGCTACACGCCGCAGGCCTTCATCACCGTGGTCGTGGGCGGCGGTGCCGACGTCATCACGGGGCTGCTCGCGAGCGTGCTCTCCCTGGGTGCTGCGAAGACGATCTTCATGAACCAGTTCAACATCCTGCTCGGCCACGTCGCGATGCTGGTGCTGGCCTTCGTGATCATCCGCCTGATGCCGGCCGGTATCTCGGAGTGGATCGAGCGGCGCCGCGTGAGCGTGAGGAACCGGTGATGGAGCGCTATCTCGGCGGGCTGGCCGGCCCTCACGAGATGGGCCGACACTGGGGCTTCTGGGTCGGCTTCCTCGCGGTGATCGCGGCAGGCGCAGCGGCGCCCGACTATCTCTCGCGCTACGAGCTGCTGAACTTTTCCAACTTCCTGACCAACGTCTTCCTCGCGCTCGGCCTCTGCGTGATGTGGGGCTTCTGCGGCATTCTGAGCCTGGGCCAGGGCGCGTTTCTCGGCCTCGGCGGCTACGCCTACGGCATCGCCGGGATCAACTTCATCGAGAGCCACGGCCACACCTGGGCGGCGCTCGGCATCGGGCTCGCGGTGCCGGTCCTGGTCGCGGCCGTGCTCGGCTTCATCATGTTCTACGCGAGGCTCAGGGGCGTCTACGTGGCGATCCTGATGCTGGTGGTGACGCTGCTGCTGGAGACCTTCCTCAACCAGACCGCAGGCCAGGGCTGGTTCATAGGAGACGCTCACTTGGGCGGCAACAACGGCCTCGGGCGCTTCTCCGGCGTGATCCGCGAGCCGCCGGCGCTCGACTTCGGCCTCGGCGGCGACATCGAGTTCAACG
>JAPPKP010000021.1 GCA_028819955.1 Rhodospirillaceae bacterium
GTGGTAGAGGCAGCGCCGCTTCAGCGCGTCGTGGACCTCGCGGGTGCGGTTCGAAGTCAGGACCACGACCGGCGGCGCCTCCGCCCGAATCGTGCCGATCTCGGGAATCGTGATCTGGAAGTCCGAGAGGACCTCCAGCAGGTAGGCCTCGAACTCCTCGTCGCTGCGGTCCACCTCGTCGATGAGCAGCACCGGACGGCTTTCCGGCGACGAGGTCTCGATAGCGTGCAGGAGAGGCCGGCGCAGCAGGAAGTCCGCCCCGAACAGGTCCTGCTGTTCCATGGCGGTCCCCCGGCTTTCCGCCAGCCGGATGGCCAGCATCTGCCGGGTGTAGTTCCACTCGTAGGCCGCCTGGGCGATGTCGAGCCCCTCGTAGCACTGGAGCCGGATCAGCGGGGCGCCGAGAACCTCCGCGGTGACCTTGGCGAGTTCGGTCTTCCCGACGCCGGCCTCCCCCTCGAGGAAGAGGGGGCGTTCGAGCCGGAGCGCCAGAAAGAGCGCCGTGGCCAGCGCGCTGTCGGCGATATAGCCCTGCCCCGCGAGTTCCCCGGTGAGTTCGGGGACCGAGGAGAGAGTCGCGGTTCCCGTCGCGGCCAATCGCTTAGGACGCGCGCTCCGCCGCGACGGCCAGCGCCCGCTTCGTGTAAACCCCGGCGAGGTGGGCCCGGAACTCTCCGGAGGCGTAGAGATCGCCGAGCGGCTCGTCGAAGGCTTCACCGACGCACGCCGCCGCGGCCGCGATCCGGTCCGCGCTCGCCGGGCCGCCGCAGAGCGCCGCCGCGGCCGCCTCCGCCAGCACCGCCTTGCCGGTGACCCCGTTGATGCCGATCGCGCAGCTCGCGACATTGCCGCCGTCCATCCCGACGCAGGCGGCCACCCCCACCACGGCGTAGCTGGAGGCCGGATGGCGGTGCTTCAGGTAGGCGCCGCCCGCCGCGCGCGGTACCCGCACCGAAGTGATGACCTCATTGTCGGCCAGGGCCGTGGTCAGGATGTCCACGAAGAAGTCGGAAGCCGTGATCGTCCGTTCGCCGCCGGCCCCGACCGCAGTGATCTCCGCGCCGAGCGCCAGCATCGCGGCGGGATAGTCGGCTCCCGGATCGGCGTGGGCCAGACTGCCCCCGATCGTCCCCCGGTTTCGCACCTGGATGTCTCCGATGGCGGCGGCCGTCTCGTGCAGCAGCGGGCAACCGCCCCGGACCGCGGCCGAATCGGCGACCGCGGCATGAGTAGCCAGCGCGCCGATGACGAGGCTGTCGCCGTCGGCGGAGATGTCGGAGAGCCCGGGAATCCGCCCGATGTCCACGAGCGCGGCCGGCTGCGCGGCGCGCAGCTTCATGGCCGGAATCAGGCTGTGCCCGCCCGCAACCAGCTTCGCGTCCGGAAGCGAGGAGAGAAGCTCCACCGCCTCGGCGACCGAAGCGGCGCGGTGGTAGTCGAATTGGTTCGGATACATCGAAGTCTCCTGTTCGCGGTTCGCCTGTCAGGCGCCGTTGCCGGCCGCCTGCACGGCCCGCCAGATCCTCTCCGGAGTGAGCGGAAGCTCAATGTGGGTGACTCCCAGGGGAGCGAGCGCGTCCAGCACCGCGTTCGCCACCGCCGGGGTGGCCGCGATGGTGCCCATCTCGCCGGCGCCCTTGACCCCCAGCGGGTTGTGGGGCGACGGCGTCTCGATGCGGTCCACTTCGATCCCCGGAAGGAGATCGGCCCGCGGCACCGCGTATTCGAGCAGGGTCCCCGAGAGGAGCTGCCCATCGTCCGAATAGGCGCCGATTTCGGTCAGCGCCTGCCCCACGCCCTGGACGACGCCGCCCTGGATCTGGCCCTCCACGATCATCGGGTTGATCACCTTGCCCACGTCGTCCACCGCCACGTAGCGAAGGACCCGCACTTCCCAACTGTCGGAGCAGATCTCGACCTCGCAGATGTGTGAACTCGCCGGGAAAGTGAAGTTCGCCGGGTCGTAGAAGCTCACGAAGTTGAGTCCGGGTTCCATGCCTTCCGGCATGTTGTGCGCCGTGTACGCCGCGAACGCCAGTTCGCCGAAGTCCTTCCCCCGGTCCGGAGAGCCCTTGACGTGGACCCGGCCGGCCTCCTGGTCGTACACGACGTCCTCTTCGGCCGCCTCGAGCAGATGGGCCCCGAGCTTGAGCACCTTGGCGCGCACCTTCTCAGCGCTTCGCACAAGTGCGGAACCGCCGACGCAGGCGCTCCGGCTCCCGTAGGTGCCCATGCCGAAGTTGATGCGTCCCGTGTCGCCGTGAACGACCTCCACGCTTTCGATCGGCACGCCGAGCTCATCGGCGGCCACCTGGGCGAGAGTGGTCTCGTGCCCCTGGCCGTGCGAGTGGGATCCGGTAAAGACGCTCACCTGCCCGGTCGGATGGACGCGAATCTCTCCGCTCTCCCAAAAGCCCACCGCGGACCCGAGCGATCCCGCGACCGCCGAGGGTGCGGGGCCACTGGCCTCGATGCAACAGACGACGCCGACGCCCCGCAGCTTGCCAGCGGCGCGCGCCGCGGCCTGCGACTCGCGCATCCCAGCGTAGTCGGCGCGATCGGCGGCGGTCGCCATCAGCCGGTCGTAGTCGCCGCTGTCATACAGGAACGCGACGGGAGTCTGGTAGGGGAAGTCTTCCTTCGGAATCGCGTTCTGGCGGCGCAGCTCGAGCGGATCCCGGCCCAGGCGGGCCGCGGCCAGGTCCACCAGACGCTCGACGAGATAGGCCGCCTCCGGCCTGCCCGCGCCCCGGTAGGCATCCACCGGCACCGTGTTGGTGAGCGTGCCGTGCACCTTCCCGAACACTCCGGGCATCTTGTAGTTCCCGGAGAGCAGCGTGATGTAGAGCGCGGTCGGAATGAGCGGAGCGAACGTCGAGAGGTAGGCCCCCTGGTTCGCCCAGGTCTCCACGTCGAGCCCGGTGAAGGTGCCGTCGCTCGTCATGGCGAGCTTCGCGACGGTGACGTGGTCGCGCCCCTGGGAATCGGTCATCTGGCTCTCTGTCCGGGTCGCAACCCAGCGGGCCGGACGCCCGACCTCGCGAGCCACCCACGGCACGATGACTTCTTCGGGGTAGTGGAAGATCTTGCTGCCGAACCCCCCGCCGACGTCCGGAGAGATCACCCGCAGCTTGCTCTCGGGAATCATGAGGGTGAACGCGGAAAGAAGCAGCCGGATCGGGTGCGGGTTCTGGCTGGTGGTCCAGACGGTCATCTCTCCGGCCGCGGCATCCCACTGCGCGGCGGCGGCCCGCGGCTCCATCGCCGTGGGGATGAGGCGCTGGTTCACGAGTTCGATCTCCACGACCTCGTCCGCCTCGGCGAACGCCTTGTCGCAGGCCTCCTGGTCACCGAGCGCCCAGTGGTAGGAGACGTTGTCCTCGATCTCGGCGTGGACGAGCGGCGCACCCTCGTCCATGGCGCCGCGCGCATCCACCACGGTCGGAAGCGGCTCGTAGTCCACCTCGATCGCCTCGACCGCGTCGGCGGCGATGTAGGGCGTCCGGGCGGCGACCACCGCTACCGAATCCCCGACGTGGCAGACCCGGTCGGTCACCACGATGGGCCGGTCCGGAACCTTGGTGTCGGGCACCAGCCAGCCGCAGGGAAGCGAACCGCAGCCGCCGTCCTTGAAGTCCTGGCCGGTGAAGACGGCCACGACGCCATCCATGGCGGCCGCGGCCGAAGTGTCGATTCTGGTGATCCGGGCGTGCGCCTCGGGACTGCGCTTGATCGCCACGTGCACCATGTCCGGAAACTGGATGTTGGCGACGTAGCGTCCCTTGCCCTGGATGAAGCGGGGGTCTTCCACCCGCTTGACCGAAGTCCCTACGTAACGGCCCATTGCTCTCCTCCTCGCGATTCTCGATGAAACTTGCGAGCCCTGCTCAGCTTTCGCGCGCGCCGGCAGCCACGATCGACTTCACGATGTTCTCGTAGCCGGTGCAGCGGCAGATGTTGCCTTCGAGGCCATGCCGGACCTCGGCGTCCGTGGCTCCGGGATGCCGGTCGAGAATCTCCACCGCGGTCATGATCATGCCCGGGGTGCAGAAGCCGCACTGAAGGCCGTGGTTGTCCCAGAAGGACTGCTGTACCGGGTGGAGCCCGTCGGCGCCGGCGAGACCCTCGATGGTTGTCACCTCGGAACCGTCGGCCTGCACCGCGAGCACCGTGCAGGACTTCACGGCCTTGCCGTCCATGA
>JAPPKP010000134.1 GCA_028819955.1 Rhodospirillaceae bacterium
AACCGCGGGCGGCGCCCCCCCGGGTGGTGGCGCCCCGCCGCGCCGCCGGGAGTATGCCACAGGACTTTGCCCAGTCAACGGCAGCGTTGCGGGGTGATGCGTGGCACTATCCGCATGGCAAAGACGAGGGAGATTTTGGTCTATGTCCGACGTAGCGGGGAAGGTTGCACTCATCACCGGTGGCGGCACCGGGATCGGCAAGGGCATCGCGCTGCTCTTCGCGCGCGAGGGCATGAAGCTCTCCGTCAACGGGCTGGAACATGCGCCCAACACCGACAACCAGTACGAGACGACACACATCGGCGGCTACTCCGCGGCCCAGGCGGTGGCGGAAGAGATCGGCGGCGATGCCATCGCCATCGACGCGGACGTTGCGGACGTAGGCGCCGTCGACGCCATGTTCGCGCAGACGGTCGAGCGCTTCGGTCGGGTCGATATCGTAGTCAATGCGGCCGGCGTGATCACTGCCACCCCGATCGCCGAGATGAGCGAGGCGGAGTGGGACAACATCATGGACGTGAACGCCAAGGGCACGTTCCTGGTGAACAAGGCGGCGGTCATCCAGATGCGCGCGCAAGGCGACGGCGGGCGGATCATCAACATCTCGTCGGTGGCCGGCAAGTTCGGCACTGCGACGCTCTCACATTACTGCGCCTCCAAGTTCGCGGTGGTGGGGTTCACCAACGCGCTGGCCAAGGAAGTCGCGCGCGAGGGCATCACGGTGAACTGTATCTGCCCCGGCATCGTGGGCACGCAGATGTGGACGCTGCTCAACAAGGCCTTCGCGGAGCCGGGGGAGACGCCTGAGCAGGCCTATGCACGCTTCATCGACGGCTTCATTCCCCAGGGCATTCCGCAGACCGAGGAGGACATGGCCGAGCTCGCGCTCTATCTCGTGCGCGCTCCCCATGTCACCGGGCAGGCCATCAACCTGGACGGCGGCGCCGCTCTGTAGAGCCCGCGCCACTCTCAGTCGTCATGCGCGGACTTGATCCGCGCATCCATTTCGGCCCCGTGCGGCGGCGCGACGTGGATGGCCGCATCAAGTGCGGCCATGACGTATTGGGGGTACCGTGCACGGACGGAAACGTCTCGACCGGGACGCCGAGTGCGGTCACGCCCCGCGGATCAGGTCGGCGGCCTTCTCCGCGATCATGATGACTGGCGAGGCAGTGTTCCCGGACGTAATTCGGGGCATGATCGAGGCGTCCACGACGCGCAAGCCTTTCAGCCCGTGCACGCGCAGCTCTGAATCCACGACCGCGTTGGAGTCGTCGCCCATCTTGCAAGTGCCGACCGGGTGGAAGATCGTGGTCGCGATATTGCCGACCTCCCTGACCAGGTCGTCGTCTGACTCAACCTCGGGTCCGGGAAGAAGCTCCTTCGGCGCGTACCGCTTCAGCGCCTTGGCCGTCATGATCCGTCGGACCTGCCCGACAGACTTGACCGCAATGCGACGGTCGTGCGCGGTCGAGAGATAGTTCGGCTTGATCTCGGGCTGCGTGTCCAGGTCCGTGGTGGTCACGTGGCAGGTTCCCCGGCTCTCGGGGCGTAGGTTGCAGACCGACATGGTGATGGCGGGGTAGGGGTGGAGTGGATCGCCCAGCCGGTCTGTGGAGAGCGGCTGGACGTGATACTCCAGATCGGGCGTGGCAAGCGCGGGGTCGGACTTCGTGAACATGCCGAACTGGCTCGGCGCCATCGACATCGGCCCGCTCCGGCGCAACGCGTATTCGAGGACGATGCCCGCCTTGCCCCAGGGACTGTTGGCGATCGTGTTAAGAGTCTTCGCGCCGCTCACCCCGTAGACTGTGCGGATCTGCAGGTGATCCATCAGGTTCTCGCCGACGCCGGGGCTCTCGTGGGTCACCGCGATGCCGAGCCCTGCGAGCCGCTCGGGCTGGCCGATGCCGGATAGCTCCAGGATCTTGGGTGAGTTGATGGACCCTGCGGCCAAAAGCACCTCGGCCTCGGCCCGCGCCTCGCGCCGGTTGCCCTTGTGGCGATAGACCAGGCCGCGCACCTCGCGGCTTTCGAGGATCAGCCTCTCGGTCTCGGCCTGGAGGACGACGCGCAGGTTGGGCCGCTTCATCGCCGGCCTGAGGAACCCGCGGGCCGTGGTCCAGCGCACGCCGTTGCGCTGGTTCACCTCGAAGAAGCCCGAGCCCTCGTTGTCGCCGTCGTTGAAGTCGGCGCGAGGCTGAACGCCAAACTCCTTCGCGGCCTCCTGCACCGCCTCCAGGATGTCCCAGCGCAGCCGCTGAGTCGTAACCTTCCAGCCGCCGCCGGTGCCGTGCATCGGGCTTGCGCCGGCGTAGTGGTCCTCGGACTTGAGGAAGTAGGGCAGCACGTCGTCCCAGCCCCAGCCGAGGTTGCCGAGCTGGCGCCAGTGGTCGTAGTCCGCCGCCTGGCCGCGCATATAGATCATGCCGTTGACCGCGGTGCAGCCGCCCAGCACCTTGCCGCGGGGATAGACCAGGCTACGCCCGTTGAGGCCGGGCTCGGGCGCGGTCTTCATCATCCAGTCGGTCCGGGGGTTGCCGATGCAGTAGAGGTAGCCCACCGGGATGTGGACCCAGTGGTAGGCGTCGCTGCGGCCGGCTTCCAGCAGCAGCACTCGCGTCTGGGGATCCTCGGTCAGGCGATTTGCGAGCACGCAGCCGGCCGTGCCGGCGCCCACGATGATGTAGTCGTAGCGGCCGTCGAGCGGTTCGGGGGCTGCCACGCGCGTCTCCACGCGGCCGCTACAGCGAGAGGCCGAGACGGCCGCGGGTAAGCTGGAACTCGGTGACCCCGCGCGACCAGAGCGCCGGCCGGTAGCGGGCGGACGCCACGTCGGCGATCAGCGCGGCGAGCGTGGCGGTGATCCCCTCTATGCTCTGTTCCGGCGCGAGGATGCGATCCAGGTCATTGCCGTACTGCGCCGCCACCTCGGGAACGGCCGTCACCTGGACGAGGGGGAGCATCGGATGCCCCTGCAGCGGGCTCTGCCCCACGTGGCAGAGCATCAGATCGACCCCGGTCGCGCCGAGGCCCGTGAAGGCTTCCACGGGGTTCTCCGTCGGGGTCTCCATGATGTGGAACCCCGCCTCCGTGGCCGGCCGGCCGAAGGCGAGCGAGGCGGAGGGCGCCATGCCGTTGAGGAAGACTTCGCGCCGGAACCCGTCGTTGCCGAGCAGGCCTCCGCTGTCGGGCACGACAACGGTCGCGCCGGCCGCGACGAGGCCCGTGGCAAGCCGGCCGAATGCGTCCCCCATCTCATGTGCCAATGGCCCATGGGCGGCAAGCGCCACGCGCATCTCGTCCGCGCCGACGCGTCGCCGCTCGGATGCGGGCGCGGCGCGGGCTGCCGCCATCGCCTCGAGCTGCCCCGCTACCTTGGCCTGCACGCTGGCGATGCCGCCGTCAAGCTGCACGCTCGCCCAGCCGAAGCGGTCCGCCGCGACGCCGTGCGCGGCCAGGTGGTTCCGCACCGCGTCGTTGTGGGTCATCTCGCAGCCGTGCTCCAGCAGCACCGCGTGGCGCACGCTCCGGTGCGCGAGGTGCCCGGTGAGGGTGTCAAGATAGAGGCCGGCGCCGTTGGCCGAGCCGCAGCCTTCCGTGTGCACGAGCGCGACGAACCGCGACACGTCGCTCCAGGGCGGCGGGTTGGCGTCGAGCTCTTCGGCAATGAGGCGCGCAACCTGGCCGGAGCAGAGGCTGGTCGGCATCACCAGTGCGATCTGATCCGACGCCACGCCGTCCTCGGTGACCAGTGCATCGAAGGCAAGGTCAAGCGGCGGCGCGTCGCGCACCGGCACGGGCCGCCCGTCGGGGACGGGGCGCTCGCGCGCCTCCTCCAGCCCTTCTCTGTCCGTGCGCGGCCAGTCGCGCCAGATCGAGACCTGAGCGTGGCCGGCGAGCTCGCCCTTGCTGCGCTGACCCGACGCGATGTCGAGCGCGAGCTCGAAGGTCTCCGCGCCGAGCGCGTCCATCTCCATGCCGTCGTTGTAGCGGCCGGCGTTCACGTCCATCTCGTTCGCGAGCAGCTCGAAGCGACCGGTGGTGGTCACGAACTTGAGGGTCGGCACGAAGGGGAAGTTGGTGATCGAGCCATTGCCCGTGATGAACAGGATGAGGTTGGAGCCCGCCGCCACCTGGCCCGCGATGCTCTCCAGGTCGTTGCCGGGGCTGTCCATGAAGTAGTAGCC
>JAPPKP010000153.1 GCA_028819955.1 Rhodospirillaceae bacterium
TGATCCTGCCGCGCACCGCCGCCGTGCTCAGCGCCTGCGGCATGCAGGTCTCCGAGGTCATCCACGAGCACTCGGCAAGCATGGTCACGCGCTCCGCCGGCTTCGACTTCGAGGGCGTGAACGCCGTGCTCGACTCCATCGACGCCGAGCTGGAGCGCTTCGCCGCGACGCTCGGCGAGCGCGGGCTCGAGACCATGCGAATCGAGCGCTTCGTCGAGGCGCGTTACCTGTTTCAGGTCTGGGAGCTCGACGTGGCGTTGCCGGTCCAGCGCTTCGAGAACGAGCGCGATGTCGCCGCCTTGGTCGAGCGCTTCCACGCCACGCATGAGCAGGTCTTCGCGGTGCGCGATCCCGACAGCATCCTCGAATGCCTCAATTGGAAGGGGCGGGTCTCCGTCGGGCTCGACGCGGCCGCCCGGCCGCCGTCGATCGCCGGCGCAGCCGGGCCTCCGGAGCCGGACAGCCGCCGGCCGGCCTACTTCGGCGGGGTCGCGCGCGTGGACACGCCGATCTATCTCGGCCGCAACCTGAGCCCTGGCGCAGCGATCGAAGGCCCCGCGATCATCGAGGAGCCGACCACCACGATCGTGGTCGATCCCGGCACGCGAACGCGTCTGAGCGAGGGCGGCAACTTCGTCCTGGAGGCCTGCTGAGATGACGCAGCCCGCGCAGCCGCCCGAGGCATTGGATCCAGTCCTTCTCTCCGTCCTCTCCAACCGGCTCGACGGCATCGTGCGCGAGATGTCGAACACGCTGCTCAAGGCCGCGCGCTCGGCCGTGATCGCCGTGGCGCGGGATTTCTCCTGCGCGATCTGCACCGGCGACAACGAGCTGCTGGCGACGGCGGAGGGGCTGCCGGTCCACATCTTCGGCTCGCACCTGCAGACGAAGGCGATGACCGAGTTGCACGACGATCTCGTCGAAGGCGATGCCTTCCTCCACAACGACCCCTATCTCGGCAACACCCACCCGGCAGACCACGCGGTGCTGGTGCCGGTCTTCATCGACGGCGAGCACCTGTTCACCGCCTGTGCCAAGGGGCACCAGGCGGACATCGGCAACAGCATCCCTACCACCTATCACGCTGCGGCGAAGGACGTGTACGAGGAGGGTTCGCTGATCTTCCCCTGTGTCCGCGTGCAGCGGGACCACGAGATGGTGGACGACGTGATCCGCATGTGCCGCCGGCGGATCAGGGTGCCGGAGCAGTGGTACGGCGACTTCCTGGCCGAGCTCGGGGCGGCGCGCATCGCCGAGCGGCGCCTGAAGGAGCTTTGCGCCAAGTACGGCAAGGAGACCATCACGACCTTCATCCGCGAGTGGTTCGATTATTCCGAGCGCCGCATGGTGCAGGCAATCAAGGAGTTGCCGAAGGCCGAGGTCGAGGCGGAGGGCGCGCACGACCCCTTCGAGCCGTTCCTGCCCGACGGCATCCCGATCAAGGTCCAGCTTCGCATCGATCCCGACGAGGGCCGGGTCACAATCGACCTCCGCGACAACATCGACTGTCTCGACTGCGGCCTCAACGAATCGGAGGCTTGCGCGATCAACAACGTCGTGGCGGGCCTCTTCAATTGCCTGGGGCCCGAGATTCCGCACAACGGCGGATCGTTCCGCCGCGTGGACGTGCTGCTGCGTGACGGCTGCGTGGTCGGCCGCCCGTCCTTTCCCCACTCGACCTCGATGGCGACAACCAACGTCGCCGACCGCCTGGTCAACATCACCCACTCGGCGATGGCGCGGCTCGGCGACGGCTACGGTCTGGCGGAGGGCGGCAGCGCCATGGGCTCCGGCGGTGCGGTAATCAGCGGTGCGGACTTTCGGCGGGGCGGCGATCCCTACATCAACCAGCTCATGATGCTGGTGAACGGCGGGCCCGCCGGCCCCAAGGCCGACGGCTGGGTCACCTATGTGCTGCCCGTGGTCTCGGGCCTCATGTATCGGGACAGCATCGAACTTGCCGAAGTCAAGCATCCGATGCTGTTCAGGACCGTGCGCCTCATGCCGGGCACCGGCGGTGCCGGGCGCCATCGCGGCGGGCCGGCTTGCGAGGTCGTCTACGGGCCGCGCGAGGACCCGATGACGGTCGTGATCCCGTCGGACTGCCAAGTCAACCCGGCGCGGGGCGCGCAAGGCGGCCACGACGGCTCCCCGGCGGTCCAGTTCAAGGTCGGTGCCAATGGCGACGAAACCCGGTTGCCCAACGTCGTGCAGCTTGCGCTGCAACCGGGCGAGATGATCCGAGGCCTCGATGCCGGCGGCGGCGGGTACGGCGAGCCGATGGAGCGCGACCCGGAACGGGTGCGGATGGATGTCGCGCGTGGCTGGGAGACGCTTGAGCGCGCCCGCGAGGTCTACGGAGTCGCGCTGACCGGTGAGCGCGAAACCGATTCGCTGGCGGTGGATCGGGCGGCGACCGAGGCGCTGCGGAGCGCTACCTCCTAACGGGAGCTCCTTTCGCCACGATTCTCTCCGCCCCAAGGCGCCATGGCGGCGGTACGGCGCGATGCCTCCGAAGAGTTTGCGCGGCTCTTCGAATTGGAACGCTACTCCTTTGAACCGTGTGTCCCGGTCCTATACCGTCTTGGCATGGAAGCCCGCACGAACCTCTCACCGGAAAGGCGCGCAGGATGACGAGCGAATCTGGGGGCCTGCGGCTGCCGAGAACCAGGCCGGTCGCAGCACTCACATGCGTTATCGCTTTCGGGGCATTGCTTGCACTCGGCGGCTGCGGTGCCGGGCCGCTCTGGCCTATGGATGAGCCCACCCGAGCTGTCGGCGATACGGAGGTATGGCACACCCGGACGGGCACCACCACGCACACGCTCGTGGCCTTGGATGCCACCTCAATGCACTACGAGGTGGCCGAGAGCGGCTGCACGTACACAATGCCGAGAGACGGCCTCTCGCCGTGGACGTCGTGGGCGAATTGCTGGCGCCTCCCCGACGGTACCCAGACCGTGACCCTGACCGCCGGGCAAATCTGGCCGCTCGAGATCGGGCGGACGTGGCGCTACCGCAGAGCCGGATCGGACGCCAGCGGGGAGCAGTGGGACGAGGAGGTGCGCTGCAGGGTCACGAAGCAGGACCGCATAGAGAAGCGAATCGGCTTCTACCGTGTGTTTTACACGGTCTGCATGTCCGAGAAAGAGAGACACGTCCTCTACGTCTCGCCAGACCTCGGGCGAAGCATCCGCACCTGGTACTCCCGTCTCGACCGGTTGGTGCCCCCGATCAAGCGCGAGCTGGTGCACTTCACGCCAGGGAATTAGAGAGTCGGCAACGCCCCCTTCTTAGCGCCTTGCCCTTGCCAACGGCCCGTGCTAACCCTTCCGCCGCTCGCGGCGGCCGCCGCGAGCGTGTCGTGATGGTTGCTCGCTTCTAGGTTCCCGAAGGCAATCCCATCAGGCAGTTCGAAGGGGGTTCGACCATGGCTGACGCCGCGCCGCCCACGGAAAGCTCGTCCGAGCACGCGGGCACGCGACGCGACTTCCTGGTGCTCGCGGCCGGCGCCATGGGAGGCATGGCGGTGGTGGGCATTACCTGGCCCTTGATCGAGACCATGAACCCTTCGGCCGACGTGCTCGCGCTGGCGTCCACCGAGGTCGATCTTTCCGCCATCGAGGAAGGCCAGACCATCGTCGTGAAATGGCGCGGCCGGCCGGTTTTCGTGCGCCATCGCACGGCGGACGAGATCGCCGCGGCGCAAGAGACGCCGCTTGGCGACCTCTCCGACCCGCAACCTGATTCGGAGCGGGCGCCGCAGGCGCAATGGCTGATCGTGGAAGGGGTGTGCACGCACCTCGGCTGCGTGCCGCTCGGCTCCAAGATCGGCGACCCACGGGGCGAGTTCGGCGGCTGGTTCTGCCCCTGCCACGGCTCGCACTACGACACGTCAGGCCGCATCCGCAAGGGACCGGCGCCGGCCAACCTGCCGGTGCCGGGCTACGAGTTCCTCGACGACGAACTGGTTCGGATCGGGTAGGGGACCGCGCCGGATGACGACACCCGTACCGCAGAACCGCGTTGCCCAGTGGATCGAGTACCGGCTGCCGGTCTTCAGCTGGACCAACAAGCATCTCATCGACTATCCGGCACCGCGCAACCTGAACTACTGGTGGAACTTCGGCTCCCTCGCCGGGATCATGCTGGTGGTGCAGATCATCACCGGCGTGGTGCTGGCGATGC
>JAPPKP010000043.1 GCA_028819955.1 Rhodospirillaceae bacterium
GACTGGAATGTAGGGATTTGGAGAGAAGATGTCAAGTAAGTGGGATAATTCCCTTAAGAAGCTTTCGTAGTGACACGTCGTGCGAGAGGAGGGCAGCAGCGACGTCAGGTGAAGCTCTGCCGGCCTCGACAGCTTGCGTCGGCGGTTCCGCCGATCCGCCTGTCTGGAAGAAGGTGTCCGGATCGCCCGAATAGTTCAATTGCCGCCTCTGGTGGCAATTCCCACCCGCGCACCCGCCGTTCTGAGTGATTCCGCATTGCGGCCATCCCTCCGCACCTGTTCCGGGCGGTCCTGATGAACCAAGCGGGGCGAAGTATCGCCGCGATCGTTAGCGATCGGACGATCAAGTGGAACGCGGCGTCCGCTCGGTGAGGCTTGTGAGCGAAGTGCCGCTGCGTCACTGTCGCCGTCACCCGGCGACCGAACGGTTTCCGGCTGGACATGGTAATCTGCCGCCGTCGTCCGACAGCAAGAGACCTCAGTTTAAAAAAAAATTGAATTCGGTTTGATGACTGATCCTGGAAATCCCGCACCTCAGGCTGGAGAATGAGACATTTTATTCACTTATTACAATGCTCTACGGCATCGAAGCAGAATTGGCAACAGACTTGATCCGGGCATCTCGCTCCACCAGCACGGTCGGTGGCTGAATGACCACGTGGATGGCCGGGACAAGCCCGGCCATGACGTGTCATGGGTCCCGCGAGTGCACACGAACTTCAGCGACATCTCACTTGTCCCGCTCATCCCACTTAGTCCTGGACAGTCCCGCCTAACTTTAGGGCGCGCCGTATCCCGGCGGGCGCGGCGATGGCCGCGTCCTCGGCGAGATGCGGTAAGGCGTCGCGCACCATGACGGGCTTCGACTTCCCGCCGCCGGCGATGCCGTCC
The DNA here is from genome assembly GCA_028819955.1 of Rhodospirillaceae bacterium. The sequence continues at coordinate 892 of JAPPKP010000043.1, forward strand.
GGCACGGATGAACTCCGCGCCGAGGTCCGCGCGTTCCTCACAGAGTCGCAGGCGGCCGAGGGCTGGCGGCCCGATTCCGACTTCGGCTCGGAGTGGTCGGCCTCATTCAGCCGTTCGCTCGGCGCGCGGGGCTGGATCGGGATGTGCTGGCCCAAGCGCTACGGCGGGCACGAGCGCTCGGCTCTGGAGCGCTACGTCGTGATCGAGGAGCTGCTGACGGCCGGTGCGCCGGTCTACGCCCACTGGGTGGCGGACCGGCAGAGCGGCCCGCTGCTGCTGCGCTTCGGCAGCGAGGAACAGCGCCGGACGATCCTGCCCAAGATCGCCGCCGGCGAATGCTACTTCGCCATCGGCATGAGCGAGCCGGATTCCGGCTCCGATCTCGCCTCGGTGCGCACGCGCGCGGAGCGGACGACGGACGGCTGGCGCATCGGCGGCACCAAGTTGTGGAGCAGCAACGCGCACCGCTCGCAGTACATGATCGCGCTCTGCCGCACGGGGCCCGCCGGAGAGAGCCGCCACGAGGGCCTCAGCCAGTTCCTGATCGACCTCGAAGCCGACGGCGTGCGGGTCAGCCCCATCGTCAACCTCGCGGGCAAGCACGACTTCAACGAATGCGTCTTCGAGGACGTGACGATTCCCGCCGACCGGCTGATCGGCCGGGAGGGCGACGGCTGGCGCCAGGTGACCGGCGAGCTTGCGCTGGAGCGGAGCGGACCCGAGCGCATCCTCAGCACCTTCCACCTCTTCGCCGCGCTGGTGGAAGCGGCGGGGCCGGAGCCCGAGCCCCGGCTCGCCGAGGCGATCGGCCGGCTCACGGCGGAGCTCTACGCGCTCCGCGCCATGTCCCTCGCCGTCGCCGGCCAGCTTGAGAAGGGGGAGCTCCCGGAGGTCGAGGCCGCCATCGTCAAGGACATGGGCACCCGCTTCGAGGCCGATGTTGCGGAGACGCTGCGCCGCGCCGTGCCGCTGGAGCCGGTGGCGGGTGGAAGCGCCAACGCGCCGTCGCTCGAAGCCGCGCTAGGCGCGTCGGTGATGGGGCTGCCCTCGTTCACGCTGCGGGGCGGCACCAACGAGGTCCTGCGCTCGATCATCGCCCGCGGCCTGGGCGTCAGGTGAGGGGCCGATGAGCGACGAGACGGCACGCCTGATCGAGCAGACCGCCGACGACCTCTTCGCGGCGGAGAGCGAGGCCGCGCGTGCGACGCTTGCGGAGGGTTCCTGGCCGGAACGACTCTGGCAGGCCTTCGCCGAGACCGGGCTCGCGCAGGCCGCTTTGCCCGAGGAGGCGGGTGGCGCCGGACTCGCCGCCGGGCTCGCGGTGCTGCGCGCGGCGGGCCGTCATGCCGCGCCGATTCCGGTCGCGGAAACGATGGTGGGCAGGCTGCTCTGCCATGCGGCGGGCATCGAAGCGGCGGATGGCCCGTTGGCCGTGCACGCGTTGCCGGATGGGGCGGGAATCGGCGACGCCGCTGCCCTGCCGCGAGTCCCGTGGGCGCGCTTCGTCTCCGCCATCGTGGTCGCCGTTCCAGGCGAGGGGCTGGCCTCGTGCAAGCCGGTCGATGTCAATGAGGGCGCCAACCTTGCCGGCGAGCCGCGCGACGATGTCACGCTTGCCGGCCCGCCGGCCCGCTTTGTCGCTTTGCCGCCGGAGGCGGACGGCTTCGCGCTGATGGCGCTCGCGCGCGCCGCCCAGCTGCGGGGCGCGATGGAGCGGGTGCTCGCCATGAGCGTGGGCTACGCGCACGACCGCGTGCAGTTCGGCCGGCCGCTGGCGCGCTTTCAGGCGATCCAGCACCACCTGGCCGAGATGGCAGGCGAGGCGGCGGCCACCGGGGCCGCGGTGGACGCGGCGGCCGAGGCGGGCACCCCCTTCGCCCTCGCAGCCGCCAAGGCGCGGGCGAGCCAGGCGGCGGGCACCGTCGCCCGCCTGGCGCATCAGGTGCACGGCGCCATCGGCTACACCGCCGAGCACGACCTGCACATCTGGACCAAGCGGCTCTGGGCCTGGCGCGACGAGTGCGGCAACGAGGCCCACTGGTGGCAGGTGCTCGGCGCCGAGGCGGCGCGGGGTGGCGCCGCCGCGCTCTGGCCCGCGATGGTCGCTGCCTCCGGCAGCGCGGTGGCAGAAGAAGGAGACCGCCCGTGAGCGACGAGATCCGCCTGGAGGTCGCGGAGCGTATTGCGACGATCACGCTCAACCGGCCCGAGCGGCGCAACGCCTTCACCCGCTCCATGATCGATTCCTGGGCCGCCGCGCTTGCCGAGTGCCGCGACCGCGAAGACGTGCACGTCGTGGTGGTGACAGGCGCGGGCAAGGCCTTCTGCAGTGGCGGCGACATCAAGGAGCTGATGGGGGAGGGCCTGGAGCAGGCGCCGGCCGAGCAGCGGGCGACCATCGGCGAGCACGTGCATCGCATCCCGCTCACCCTTGCGGACATGGATAAGCCGGTGATCGCGGCGATCAACGGCGCCGCCATCGGCGCGGGCCTCGACCTCGCGCTCGCGATGGATCTGCGCTTCGCCGCGGCCTCGGCCCGGTTCGCCGAGACCTACGTCAAGGTCGGGCTCGCGCCCGGCGCCGGCGGCGCGCACTGGCTGCCGCGGGTGGTGGGCCAAGCCAAGGCGCTGGAGCTGCTGTGGACGGGCGAGGCCATCGACGCGGCGGAGGCCGAGCGCATCGGTCTCGTCAACCGGGTCTGGCCGGACGACGCACTGATGCCGCGTACCATGGAACTCGCGCGCAGCCTGGCGGACGGCCCGACGCTGGCGATCCGCGCCATCAAGCGGCTGGTGCGGGACGGCATCGGCGGCGACCTGCGCGCCGGGCTTGATCGGGCCTCCGCCACCTACGGCGTGCTCGGCTCCACGGACGATCACCGCGAGGCGGTGCAGGCGTTCGTCGAGAAGCGCAAGCCGCGCTTCAAGGGGCGGTAGGTCGGTGGCGGCAGAGAGCGAGGCACCGCCGGACCTCGCGGCGATCGAGGCGGCGCGAGCCACTCTTGGTGATCTGATCGAGGAGACTCCGGTTCACCGCTGGCGGGCGGCCGCGGTCTCCGACGCGCTCGGGCCGGAGAGCGAAGTCTTCCTCAAGCTCGAGCTGTTCCAGCGCACCGGCACCTTCAAGGCGCGGGGCGCCCTGCTCAACGCTCTGGCTCTCGACGAGGCGGCGCGGGGGCGCGGCGTCACGGCGGTGAGCGCCGGCAACCACGCCATCGCGGTAGCCTTCGCCGCGCACCGCGTCGGCACGACCGCCAAGGTGGTGATGATGGAAGGGGCCGATCCCTTCCGCGT
>JAPPKP010000068.1 GCA_028819955.1 Rhodospirillaceae bacterium
GCGGCGATATCGTTATCGCTCATGTAACCTTCCCTCGTCGGACTGCGTGAACGGCTACGCCGGTCTCAACCGGCGGACAGCGGCCCCGTGCGGCTTCCGAATCGTGAGCGGACCGTGCCGCGCGGACGGACGGACGCGGCGCTAGGTAACACATTTTTCAGCGATACTCCATACGCTCGGAAGATGGTGCCGGTACGAGCGCAAAATCAAGCCCGAGGCCGGCCTGTGAGCCATGAGAGAAGCACTCAACCCACCGACGCGTACCCGAAAATGAGCGATCGACAGGCCGAATCGAGCGCCGTTCCTGGACGCGGGCGGGTGCTCCTGGGCTCGGCGCTGGTGGCTGCCGCAGGCTTGATGTTCGCCCTTGCTGGCATGGGCATCAAGATGGCGGAAGAGACCCTTTCCAGCTTCGAGGTGCTGTTTTGGCGCAACGTGCTGAGCCTCGCGATCCTCGTGCCGTGGGTCATCCGGCACTGGCCCCGGTCGATGCGCCCGGAGCATCGCGGGCTTATGGCGATGCGGGGAATCGCCCTGGTGGCGGCGCTGCTCTGCTACTACCACGCGGTCAGTGTGCTCCCGCTCGCCGAGGCGGTGCTGCTCAACTTCAGCTCGCCCATCTTCGTGCCCGTTTTGGGTTTTCTCTTGTTCCGATTCGCGCTTGACGGCCGGGTGCTGGCGGCGGTGCTGATCGGCTTCGCAGGCGTCGCCCTGATCCTCAAGCCGGGAACGGAGTTCTTCCAGTTCGCGGCCTTGATCGGGCTCGCATCGGGGGTGCTGGGCGGGCTCTCCGCCGTCGCGATCTGGCGCATGCCGGCCGATGAGGACCCGTTCCGCATCGCCGTCTATTTCGCACTCATCGGCATTCTGGTCACGCTCACGCCGGTGCTGATGAGCCCCACCGTGCCGCCGGCAGAGGCCTGGCCGGGCTTGATCATGCTCGGCGTGTTCTCGACCGCCGCCCATGTCCTCTTCGCGAAAGGCTGCCTGATCGCGCCGACCGACCGGGTCGGCACCTTCATCTACACGTCGGTGGTCTTCGCTGCAGTGTTCGGCTGGCTCTTCTGGGGCGAGGGCGTGGACTGGCTCATGGCAGGCGGCGCGGTGCTGGTCGTCGCGGCCGGCGTGCTCGCCATACGCGCCGGCAAGCCCGGCCACGAGCGAGTCTAGATCATCGCCATGCCGCCGTTGACGTGGAGCGTCTGCCCGGTGACGTAGCGGGCCTCCTCGCTCGCGAGGTAGACACAGGCGGCGGCGACATCGCTGCCCTCGCCGAAGCGCCCGGCGGGGATCGTGCCGAGCAGCGCCTCCTTCTGAGCGTCCGCCAATGCATCGGTCATCGCCGTCTCGATGAATCCGGGGGCGACGCAGTTGGCGGTGACGCCGCGCGCGGCCGTCTCGGCGGCGAGCGCCTTCACCATGCCCGCGAGGCCGGCCTTCGAGGCTGCGTAGTTCGCCTGCCCGGCGTTACCGGTCGTCCCCACCACCGAGGTGATGAAGATGAGCCGTCCCCAGCGCTGCCGGATCATGCCGCGCAGACAAGCTCGGGCGAGCACGAAACCGGCGCTGAGATTGACCTCCAGCACCTCCTGCCAATCCTCGTCCTTCATGCGGAGCGCGAGCCCATCCCGGGTGATTCCGCCGCAATGGACCAGGATGGCGGGTGCACCGAGTGCCTCCGCCGCCCGCTCGGGCAGCGCCGCGAGGGCGCCGCGATCGGCGAGATCGCAGGGCACTGCTTGCGCGCCCTGCCCCAGCTTCGCGGCAAGCGCCTCCAGCACCTCCGCGCGCCGGCCAGAGAGCGCCACTGTCGCCCCCTGGCGGTGCAGGGCCTCGGCGATGGCGCTGCCGATGCCGCCCGACGCCCCCGTCACCAGCGCCACCTTTCCTGACAAATCGAACATCCCTCGCCGCTCCCTATTGCTACCGTCCGCCGCGCCTACGCCGAGCTTCCCAAGAGGGCCTCGACATCTGCGGCTGTGCCCACTGCGCTCGCGCTCAAGCTCCGGTCGATGCGGCGCGCAAGCCCGGTGAGCACCTTGCCGGCGCCGACTTCGATCAGCGTGTCCACGCCTGCGCTCGCCATATGAAGCACGCTTTCCCGCCAGCGCACCATCGCCGTCACCTGGCGCACCAGCAGCGCCGGCACGTCGGAGGCCTCGTGGACCGGACGTGCGGTCACGTTGGAGACCACCGGGACGGCCAGCGGGTTGAAGGAGACCGTCTTGAAGGCCGTCGCCATGGTCTCCGCCGCGGGGCTGAGCAGCGGCGAGTGAAACGGCGCGCTCACCGGCAACATCACGGCGCGCTTGATACCGTGCTCCGGCGCGAGCGCCACCGCGCGCTCCACCGCCGACGCTCTACCGCTGACCACGACCTGGCTAGGCGCGTTGTCGTTGCCGATGACGCAGACCTCGTCCCCGGCGGCCGCCTGGGCGACCGCCTCGGCCAGTGCGAGATCGGCGCCGAGCAGCGCTGCCATGGCGCCAGCGCCCACCGGCACCGCCTGTTGCATGGCCTCGCCCCGCAGGCGCAGCAGGCGCGCCGCATCGCCCAGCGCCAAACAGCCCGCGGCGGCGAGCGCCGTGTATTCACCCAGCGAATGACCGGCGACGAAGGCCGCCCGGTCGGCTAGTCGCCAGGCGCCCTCGTCCTCGAGCGCGCGAATGAGCGCAACCGAGACTGCCATGAGCGCGGGCTGCGCGTTCCGCGTCAGCGTAAGCTCGCTCTCCTCGCCCTCGAACATGAGCCGCGATAGAGGCTCGCCCAACGCCTCGTCCACCTCCTGAAACACGGCGCGGGCGGCCGGAAAGGCGTCGTGGAGGTCCAGGCCCATGCCGACCTGCTGCGAGCCCTGTCCGGGAAAGACGATGGCCGTCGTCATGCGGGAGATTCTCGGGTTTTCGCGACCCCAACGCGCGCGCCGCTACTGACCACGCGGTCCGAGACCTGTCAAGCGAGTGGGCCGCGGCGCCGCTTGCGATGCAAGAACGATGATGTATAGTCCGCTGCCTGGGTCTGCCGCCCTGCCTTGGAGCGGGGCGGGCGGCCTGTTACGCGCCGCGACCGACACTCAGGAGAACAGCGCCGCATGCCGCTCTACGAGAGCACGTTTATCGCGCGTCCCGACATCTCGTCCCAGCAGGTGGACGGCCTTGCCGAGCAGTTCCGCGAGATCCTCACGGAGGCCGGCGGCGAGATCGCCAAGACCGAGTATTGGGGACTGCGCAGCCTTGCGTACCGCATCAAGAAGAACCGCAAGGGCCACTACTACTTCATGAACATCGATGCGCCACCGGAAGCGATCGCCGCGATGGAACGCACGATGCGCATCAACGAGGACGTCATCCGCTACCTGACGGTGCGCGTGGACGAGCACGACCCCAACCCGGCGCCGCTCACCCAGTCGCGCGGACGCGGACGCGATGGCCGCGGGGGACGCGGCGGGCGATGGGAAGGCCGCCGTCGTGACGACGATGGCGAGGGCCGGCGCCGCGAGGACGGCGGCGGGCGAGACGAGCGCCCAAAGCGCGAAGACGCCGCACCGGCTGCCGATGCAGGCGCCAAGGAGGCCGCGAGCGAGACTCCTACGAGCGAGCCCTCCGTGAGCGACGCTGCAGGCGAGACCGCAGCAGAGACCGGCGCCGAGGAGAAGAGCGATGGCTGAAGGCGAACGGACCGAGAGCGGCCCGCAGTCCGCCGGCGCAGTTCGACCCGGGCCAGGCGACGACGGCCGCCGGCAGCATCCCTTCGGCGGGCCGCGCCACGGCGGGCCGGGCGGGGGACGCGGCGGCGGCGTGCCCATGGTCTCGTTCCCGAGGCGGCCGTTCTTCCGGCGCAAGAAGTCGTGCCCCTTCAGCGGGCCCAACGCGCCGAAGATCGACTATCGGGACGTGAAGCTGCTTCAGCGCTTCCTCTCGGAGCGGGGCAAGATCGTGCCGAGCCGCATCACCGCGGTCTCGGCCAAGAAGCAGCGGGAGCTGGCGCGGGCGATCAAGCGCGCGCGTCATCTGGCGCTGCTGCCCTACGTCATCAAGTAACCAGGCAGCCGGTCTTCGCCCGCTACGGGCGAGAGGGTCCGGGCGATCCGTCAAGCGGAGTGGAGGGGCATGGAAGTCATCTTGCTCGAGAGGATCGAGAAGCTCGGCGGGATGGGCGAT
>JAPPKP010000131.1 GCA_028819955.1 Rhodospirillaceae bacterium
CGATGGACGAGGGCTTGCGCTTCGCCATCCGCGAGGGCGGGCGCACCGTCGGCGCAGGCGTCGTCGCCAAAATCGTCGAGTAGACCCAAACCGAGGCGGACAAGAGGCCGGGCACGCACGATGGCCATCGACAGCCAAAACATCAGGATCCGCCTCAAGGCGTTCGACCACCGGGTGCTCGACGCGTCCACGAGCGAGATCGTGAACACGGCCAAGCGTACCGGAGCCCAGGTGCGCGGCCCGATCCCGCTGCCGACCAGGATCGAGAAGTACACGGTGCTGCGCTCGCCCCACATCGACAAGAAGTCGCGCGAGCAGTTCGAGATCCGCACCCACAAGCGGCTTCTCGACATCGTCGATCCCACGCCGCAGACCGTCGATGCGCTGATGAAGCTCGACCTCGCGGCCGGCGTCGACGTCGAGATCAGGCTGTAGGAGGGCGTCATGAGCGGCCAGGCGGCAGCGCGCAGGCGCACGGGCGTGATCACCGAGAAGCTCGGCATGTCCCGCGTCTTCAACGACGCCGGCGAGCATGTGCCGGTGACCGTGCTGCGCGTGGACAACTGCCAGGTCGTCGCCCAGCGGACCCAAGATGCGGGAGGCTACGTTGCGCTCCAGCTCGGCGCTGGCCGCGTCAAGGTCAAGAACACCCCGCGCGCGCTGCGGGGCCACTTCGCCAAGGCGCGGGTCGAGCCCAAGCGCCATCTCGCGGAGTTCCGCGTCAGTGAGGACGCTTTGGTGGATGTGGGCGCCACGCTCGGCGCCGATCACTTCGCCGCCGGCCAGTTCGTCGATGCGGTCGGCACCTCCATCGGCAAGGGCTTCGCCGGCGGCATGAAGCGGCACAACTTCTCGGGCCTGCGCGCGAGCCACGGCGTCTCCGTCTCGCACCGCTCCCACGGCTCGACCGGCCAGTGCCAGGACCCCGGCAAGGTCTTCAAGGGCAAGAAGATGGCGGGCCATCTGGGGAATGCGCGCGCGACCGTGCAGAACCTCGAGGTCGTGGCGACGGACGCCGATCGCGGCCTGATCATGGTCAAGGGCGGCGTCCCCGGCCCGAAGGGCGGCGTCGTGCTGCTGTCGGATGCGAAGAAGCGCAGCCTGCCGGACGACGCACCGTTCCCGGCAGGGCTGCTGGAGCAGTCGGAACCGGAGCCAGAGCCGGAGGAGGAGACAGCGCGCGCTGCCGAGGCTGGGGCCGAGGACGAGAGTGCGCCCGAAGAGACGCACGAGGAGGACGGCGGCGAGGCTGCCACCGGGGACACCGAAGAGGATGCCGCCGGCGGCGACGAGGAGGAGTCCTCGTGAAGGTCGACGTCATCGACTTCAAGGCAAAGCGCGTCGGCGAGATCGAGCTCGCGGACGAGGTGTTCGGCGTGGACGTGCGGCCCGACCTGATGCACCGCACCGTGCGCTGGCAGCTCGCCAAGCGCCGCGCCGGCACGCACAAGACCAAGACGGTGGCGGAGATCCGCGGGTCCACCCGCAAGCCCTTCAAGCAGAAGGGCACGGGCCGGGCCCGCATGGGCACCCGCCGCGCAGCGCACCATCGGGGGGGCGTGGCGATCTTCGGCCCCCAGCTGCGCGACCACGCGCACAAGCTGCCGAAGAAGGTGCGCAAGCTCGCGCTCAAGTCCGCGCTCTCGGCCAAGCGGGCGGACGGCAAGCTCTCGATCGTGGAATCCCTTGATCTCGGCTCGGCCAAGACCCGCGTGCTCGCCGACAGAATCGCGCGCCTCGGCTGGTCGTCTACGTTGGTCATCGACGGCGACGAGGTCGATGCCCGCTTTGCCCAGGCGGCGCGCAACCTGGTCGAGGTCCAGGTTCTCCCGCAGCTGGGCGCCAACGTCTACGACATCCTCCGCCGCGACCACCTGGTGCTGACCCGGAGCGCGGTGGAAAGCTTGCAGGCGAGGCTCGCATGAGCGTCGAGCCCAAAGAGCGCTGGTACGACACCATCCTCGGCCCGGTGGTGACCGAGAAGTCGACTCAGGGCTCGATGTACAACCAGGTCACCTTCAGGGTGCGCACCGATGCGACCAAGCCTCAGATCAAGGAAGCTGTGGAAGGACTGTTCGAGGTCAAGGTGAGGAAGGTCAACACCAGCATGGTCAAGGGCAAGGTCAAGCGCGGCCGCCGCGGCCGGCTGGGCAAGCGCTCGGACTGGAAGAAGGCAACCGTATCGCTCGGCGACGGCGATACGATCGACGTGATGACCGGGCTCTAGGCGATGGCTCTCAAGAACTACAGGCCGACCACGCCGGGGCGCCGCCAGCTGATTCTGGTGGACCGCTCCGATCTCTGGAAGGGCAAGCCGGTCAAAGCGCTGACCGAGGGCCTCAGCCAGAAGGGCGGGCGCAACAGCGACGGCCGCATCACCATGCGCCACCGCGGGGGCGGACATAAGCGCCGCTACCGCAGGGTCGACTTCAAGCGGCGCAAATTCGATGTGACGGCGACCGTGGAGCGGCTCGAGTACGACCCCAACCGCTCGGCCTTCATCGCGCTGATCCGCTACGAAGACGGCGAGCAGGCCTATATCCTCGCCCCGCAGCGGGTCTCGCCGGGCGACAAGGTGGTCTCAGGCAACCGCTGCGACATCAAGCCCGGCAACGCGATGCCGATGAGCAACATCCCCGTCGGCACGATCATCCACAATGTCGAGATGAAGCCGGGCAAGGGCGGCCAGATCGCGCGCTCAGCCGGCAACTACGTGCAGTTGGTCGGCAAGGACCAGGGCTACGCGCAGCTCAGGCTGCCGTCGGGCGAGCAGCGCATTGTCCATGCTCGATGTATGGCCACCATCGGCGCAGTCTCCAACCCGGACAACCAGAACACCAATCAGGGCAAGGCCGGCCGCATGCGCTGGAAGGGCCGGCGTCCCAAGGTGCGCGGCGTCGCCATGAACCCGGTGGACCATCCCCACGGCGGCGGCGAGGGCAAATCCTCCGGCGGGCGGCACCCGGTCACTCCCTGGGGCGTGCCCACCAAGGGCAAGCGCACACGGAGCAACAAGAGAACCGACCGCTTCATCACGCGGCGTCGGGGCAAGAAGTAGGGCGGGGGACAGTCGATGGCGCGTTCCGTATGGAAGGGCCCCTTCGTCGACGGCTATCTTCTCAAGAAGGCCGAAGAGGCGCGGGCGAGCGGCCGCAAGGATATCATCCGCACCTGGTCGCGGCGGTCCACGATCCTGCCGCAGTTCGTGGGCCTCACCTTCGGCGTCTACAACGGGCGCAAGTTCCTGCCCGTGCTGGTCAACGAGAACATGGTCGGCCACAAGTTCGGCGAGTTCTCGCCGACGCGGGTCTTCCACGGCCATGCCGGCGACAAGAGGGCGCGGCGGGGCTGATCATGGGCAAGATGTCGCGACCCCGGCGGCTCGGCGAGACCGAGGCCCAGGCCCAGATCCGAAACCTGCGGATCAGCCCGCAGAAGCTCGGCCTGGTTGCCGCCACCATTCGCGGGCGCCCGGTGGATCAGGCGCTGATCACGCTCGCGCATTCGCGCCGCCGCATCGCGGGCGACGTGCGCAAGTGCCTGCAGTCGGCGATCGCGAATGCCGAGAACAATCACGAGCTGGATGTGGACCGGCTCGTCGTTGCTGAAGCGACGGTCGGCAAGGGCTTGGTGATGAAGCGTTGGCGGCCCCGTGCGCGCGGGCGGGTCGGGCGCGTGATGAAGCCGTTCAGCCATCTCACCATCGTGGTGCGCGAACGCGCCAAGGGGGCCTGATGGGTCAGAAGGTCAATCCCGTCGGGCTGCGTCTCGGCATCAACCGCACCTGGGATTCTCGGTGGTACGCCGACGACGACTACGCCCGGCTGCTGCACGAGGACCTGCAGATCCGCAAGTTCCTGTTCGATCGTCTGAGCCAGGCGGGAATCGGGCGCGTCGTCATCGAGCGGCCGGCCAAGAAGGCGCGGATCACCATCCATACCGCCCGGCCCGGCGTCGTGATCGGCAAGAAGGGCGCGGACATCGAACGGCTGCGCACCGATATCACCAAGATGACGGGAAGCGACGTCCACCTGAACATCGTCGAGATCCGCAAACCCGAGATCGAGGCCAAGCTGGTGGCCGAGAACATCGCCCAGCAGCTCGTGCGCC
>JAPPKP010000047.1 GCA_028819955.1 Rhodospirillaceae bacterium
TCCCGCGCCACGTCCTTGGTGAACTCGCGCACGTAGTCGGTCTCGGGGTTCTCGATCAGCTCGGTGGCGGTGCCGGCCTGCTCGATGATGCCGTCCTTCATGATGATGATGCGGTCCGCGAGCCGGATCGCCTCGTCGAAGTCATGGGTGATGAACAGAATCGTTTTCTGCAGCATGTTCTGCAGGCGCAGGAACTCGTTCTGCATCTCGCGGCGAATGAGCGGATCGAGGGCGGAGAACGGCTCGTCGAGGAACCAGAGCTCGGGTCCCACGGCGAGCGAGCGGGCGATGCCGACACGCTGCTGCTGCCCGCCGGAAAGCTCGCGCGGGTAATAGCGCTCCCGGCCTTCGAGGCCGACGAGCTCGATCATCTCGCGCGCACGGGTCTCTCGCGTACGCCGGTCGATGCCCTGGACCTCGAGCGGGAAGGCCACGTTCTGCAGCACCGTGCGGTGAGGAAGCAGCGCGAAGTGCTGAAACACCATGCCCATCTTGTGGCGGCGCAGCTGCGTCAGCTCGCGATCGGTCGCCTTGAGCAGGTCCTGGCCCTCGAACATGATCTCGCCGGCGGTGGGCTCGATCAGGCGCGCGAGGCAACGGAGAAGCGTGGACTTGCCGGAGCCCGAGAGCCCCATGATCACCAGGATTTCGCCGGCGTTGACCTCCAGCGAGGCGTCCCGCACGGCCGGGATGTAGCCCTCCTCGAGAATTGCGGAGAGGCCGGGCGCGCCGCCGTGCCTGTCCATGAACGGCCGGGGCTTGGGGCCGAACAGCTTCCAGACGCTGCCGCACGTGAGAATGGGTTCGGCCAATACGCACCTCCCCGCCGCGGCGGAGCGCATGCCTCTGCCCCGTTCTGTCGGCGTTTCGCTCCACCGCTGGCGGCGATGAGCGCGAATACTATGGGCCGGCAGGGGCACGAAATAAAGCGAGGGCGCCGCCACAGGGAGACGGACGGCGCCCTCGTAGCCAGGGACTCTGGGTTAGTTAACCCAGGACTTCCACTTGGCCTCGTTGTCGGCAAGCCACTTGTCGGCCGCCTCTTCGACCTCCATGCCGTCGATGTCGACGAGCTTGGACATCACCGCGATATCGAGATTGGTCAGGTTCATCTTCGAGACGATACCATAGGCCGTCGGCCACTTGTCGGGCATGCCGTTCCAGACGCCGATCTTGAGATAGCCGTCCTTCGGGTTGCCGCAGTCATAGGTCATGTCGGGGTTGGGGCCCCAGGCCGGGTCGTCCTTGCAGCCCTCGCCATACTCGGGGAACTCGACGAACTTGCCATCGTAGATCGCCTCGATGAAGTTGGGCGTCCAGTTGAAGTGCACGATCGGCGCCTTGCGCTCGAACGCCGATGCGAGCTCTGCCCAGATCGCCGCTGCCGAACCGGCGTTCACCACCTCGAAGTCCATGCCGAGGCCTTCGACACGCTCCGCGTCGTGCTTCAACCAGTCGACCGGCCCGCCGAGGAAGCGACCCTTCGGGGCCGTCTCGGCCGTCGCGAACATCTCGGCGCAGGCATTCAGCGCCTGCCAGTCGGGCAGGCCTGGACACTGCTCCTCGACATAACTGGGATACCACCACTCCTCACGGGTCTTGGCGTCGTGGGTCGCGGCGTCGATCACGCAGTCTTGGGCAACGACCGCCTCGAACGCCACGCCAAACGCGCCCTGCCAGACCTCGTGGACTACGTCGATGTCACCCTCGCACATGGAGGTGTAAACCACCTGGCTGTCGGCGGGGATGAACTCGGTTGAGAAGCCCTGGCCATTGAGAATCTTGCCCAGGACGTGAGCGCCCACAATTTGGCTTGACCAGTTATGGATCGGGATCTTGATCGGGTCGTCGGAATCCGCGGCCTGAACCACGCCGGACACGATGCCCGACAGTCCGATCGCGGCCCCTGCGACGAGCGCGATTGCCCACCGTCTCGCACTTGTACCCACCATAGTCGCCTCCTCATCGTTTCTCGCATGCCTGTGTTGTCGTGCGCGGCTCACCGCGCCGAACGCGACAGCGTAGTGGGGCGTTGTGTACAAGACAGCCCCGTGCGATAAACAGCCAGTAAAAGTTAATGAAAGATGTGAAAATGAGGTGGAGATTGAGGCGCGGGGCCCGGAAATGACGGACCCGTATCACATCGTCGTGGTCGAAGACGATGCCGTGACCCGCACCAAGCTCGCCGGCTATGCCCAGGCGGCAGGTCATCGGGTGAGCGAGGCGGAGGACGGCGAGAGCATGTGGCGCATCCTGGAGAGGGATGTCGCCGACCTCATCCTGCTCGACATCAACCTGCCGCGCGAAGACGGCCTCGATCTGACCCGGAAGCTCAGGGCGCAAAGCAACGTCGGTATCATCCTCGTCACGGTGCGCGACGACGACGTGGACCGGATCCTGGGCCTCGAGATCGGTGCCGACGACTACATCACCAAGCCCTTCAATCCGCGGGAGCTGCTCGCGCGCGTCAAGAGCGTCCTGCGCCGCGCCAAGGACGGCACGCGAGAGCCCTTCTCGGGGCGGCGCTTCGCCGGCTGGGAGTTCTCGACGGCGGCCCGTAAGCTGGTCTCGCCACAGGGCGAGACCGTGCAATTGACCCGGGCCGAGCACGAGCTGCTCGCGGCCCTGGTGGATCATCCGGGCCAGGTGCTATCGCGGGAACGCCTGCTCGCGCTGATCACTCATCGGTCGTGGGAGCCGGGCGACCGGACCATCGACGTCCTGATCCGCCGGCTCCGGCGGAAGATCGAACAAAACCCGAAGAATCCCGAGATCATCGTGACCGCGCACGGCGAGGGCTATCTGTTCACCCCGGCGGTCACCACCTGACCCTCGCGCTCGGCCGTCTCGAGGCCCGCCCAGAGCGTCACCAGCGCCTCGCGCGATTCGTCGAACAGGCGGTCGAGCTCCTCGGCGACTGCCGCCGCCTCCGGGGTGCGGGCACGCGCTTCGAGCACGCCGCAGCGGTCCGCGAGACGGCGTAGCCCGAGGCTGCCGGCGGCACCTCTCAGCGCGTGGGCGAGGTCCGCCGCCCGCTTGCACCTCCCGTCGGCCAGCGCCCGCCTGATGCCGTCGATCTGAGCCGGCGCCGTCTCGATAAAGGTATCGACCATCAGGCCGCCGCGTTCCGCCCCGAGCACCGCGCGATCCTGCGCGAGCACGGCGGGATCGATAATCTGCTCCCCGCCGTCACCGGCACGGCCGCCATCCCTGGCAGCGCGCTCACCGGGCGTGCGGCCGAGCACGCTCGCGATGGTCTGCGCCAGCCCGTCGGGCGCGATGGGCTTGCCGATGAAGGCATCCATGCCCGACTGCAGGTGCTGGGCGACCTCGTTGTCGAAAACGTGGGCCGACATGGCGATGACCGGCAGCGAACGGATCGCCGCATCGGCATGTGCACGGATGCGCTGCGTCGCCTCGATGCCGTCGATGCCGGGCAGGCTGATGTCCATGAGCACGAGGTCGAAGTCTTGGCCCTCCAGCAGCTCCAGCCCCTCTTCGGCGGTGGGCGCGACCAGCGGCTTGTGACCCATCCTGGCGACGAAGGCCTCGACCACCATGGCGTTCACCACGTTGTCTTCGACGATGAGGACGTCCAGCGCCCGCTCCGGCCCCGACACCCCGTACGGCAACGCCTCGACCGGCGGCTGGATGGCGGCTTCTCCCCGCGGCAGCGGCAGCGTCACGGAGAAGCAACTGCCGTCTCCCGGCTCCGTCTCGACCGCGATGTGCCCCCCCATTGCCGTGATCAGCCGCTTGGAAATCGCCAAGCCGAGCCCGGTGCCGGTCTGCTGCCCATGCCGGCGCGATGCGGCCGCCTGATAGAAGGGCTCGAAGAGATGGGCGAGGTCCGCCCCGGCGATGCCGGGGCCGGTGTCCCGTACGGCCAAGCGGATCGCATCGGGCTCCGCGCCGTTCGAGACTTCGAGCTTGACCGCGCCGCGGTCGGTAAACTTGATGCCGTTGCCGAGCAGGTTGAGCAGCACCTGGCTCAGCTTCTGGCGGTCGCCCGCGACCGCCGCCGGCACGCCGTCCGCGATCTCCAGATCGAGCGCGAGGTCTTTCTCCCTGGCGCGCCCCTGCATCAGCACCACGATGTCCTCGACC
>JAPPKP010000392.1 GCA_028819955.1 Rhodospirillaceae bacterium
CCGTCCATCAGCACCATCTCGACGCCGAGCAGGTTGTTGGTGGTGAGCCCGTACTTGAGGCAGTGCACGCCCCCGGAATTCTCCGCGACGTTGCCGCCGATCGAGCAGGCAATCTGGCTCGACGGGTCCGGCGCATAGTAGAAGCCATGGGGGCTGACCGCCGTGCTGATGGCGAGGTTGGCGACCCCCGGCTGGACCACGGCGCAGCGGTTGGCGGTATCGATTTCGAGGACCCGGTTGAGCTTGCCGAAGCCAACGGTAACTCCGTCGGCAAGCGGCAGCGCGCCGCCGGAAAGCCCGGTGCCGGCACCGCGCGGCACGATCTTCACCCCCCGCTCGTGGCAGAGCGAGAGCACACGGCTGACCTCGCCCGTGTCGCGCGGCAGCACGACCACCATCGGCAGCGACCGGTAGGCGCTGAGGCCGTCGCATTCGAAGGGGCGCAGCCCGCGCTCGTCGTCGATCACGCAGTCCTCGGGCAGCAGCTTGCGCAGCGACGCGACCAGAGACTGGCGCTGGCTGATGACGCCCGCATCGGGCTCGGGCATGGCGATCACGGCAGCACCTTCAGGGCCCGGCGAGGGCCGTCACTTGTGAACGTGGCGGATTGTCGGCGCGCGCGCGCCGCCCGTCAATGCAAGGCGGTGTTGTGCTGGAGGGGCGGAAACGAACGGGCGCTGTCAGCCCTGGCGCGCCTTGAAGCGTGGATTGCGCTTGTTGATGACCAGGACGCGCCCCTTGCGCCGCACGATCTGGCAGTCCTTGTGGCGTTTCTTGGCGGCACGCAGCGAGTTGAAGACCTTCATGTCATCCTCTCCCAGCAGGGCGACGCACCATAGGGAGCGTCCGCACCCCTGTCAATCGGCGCTGCTCATCCCTGACAGATCGCTTGGCGCTGGCGGCCGAGACCCTCGATCTCGAGCTCCATCACGTCGCCAGGCTTGAGGTAGACCGGCGGCTTCATGCCCATACCGACGCCGGGCGGGGTGCCGGTCGAGATCAGATCGCCGGCCTCCAGCACCATGAACTGGCTGATGTAGCGCACGAGGTAGGCGACGCCGAAGATCATCGTGGCGGTGCTCCCGGTCTGGCGCACCTCGCCGTTCACTGTGAGCTGCATGGCGAGGCTCTGCGGGTCGGCAATTTCATCGGGCGTGACCAGCCACGGCCCGGTCGGGCAGAAGGTCTTGGCCGACTTGCCCTTGATCCAGGTGGGGCCGCGTTGGAGCTGGAAGTCGCGCTCGGAAACGTCGTTGCAAATGCAGTACCCGGCGACATGATCGAGCGCGGCCGCCTCGTCCGGCAGGTATTCGGCGGTGCGACCGATCACCACGCCGAGCTCGACCTCCCAGTCGGTCTTTGTGCTGCCGCGCGGAATCAGCACGTCGTCGTCCGGTCCGCTGTAAGAGCTCGGAGCCTTGGAGAAGACCACCGGCTCCGTCGGAATCTCCATCCCGGCTTCCTTGGCGTGGTCGGCGAAGTTGAGGCCGATGGCGATGATGTGGCCGGGCCGCGCCACGGGCGGGCCGATCCGTGTGCCGGGTTCGACGCTCGGGAAGCGGTCGGTGCCTTCGGCCAAGACCGCCGCCAGCCGCCCCACGCCGCCGCCCTCGAGCCACGCACCGTCGATCTCGCCGACCGCGCTCGATACGTCGATGATGGTTCCGTCATCCAGCATCACGGCCGGCCGCTCGGCACCCGCCTCGCCAACACGCAACAGCTTCATTCGTCCTCTCCCGGGTCTGAAACCGCGCGCACTATAACAGCGCGCCCCGCCGGCACCACCCCGGGGCCTTGTTCATTTCCCTCAGTCGCCGGGCACTCGTTCCACTCGCTTGGCTCTCGCGCCATTCGGTCCATCCTGGCCCCTACGCGCGTGGACGCGCGGTGCGCGGTCGCGCCGTCCGGCCCGGCGGCCCGGTCCATTCCGTGTCGCAGGTACGTGAGCTGCCGGGCGACGCGTTTGCGGGGGCGCCGGTTGCGCTCGCTGCGCTCTTCTTCTATTTTCCGCGGCGTCAGCGGGCCGCTCCGGCGCGCGCACCCGCGTGCACAAGCGCTTCTCTCCCCATCGCTCAATGAGGTTGCCACCATGTCAGCAATCCTTTGGTTTGCCGTGGCCAGCGGACTGGTCGCGCTCGCCTATGGTCTCTACGCCACCCGGTCGGTCTTGAGTGCGAGCGCCGGCACCGAGCGCATGCAGGAGATCGCCGGTGCCGTGCAGGAAGGCGCGCGGGCTTACCTCAACCGCCAGTACCTGACGATCTCGCTGGTCGGCCTGGTGCTGTTCGGCATTCTGACCGGGCTGCTCGGATATCTGGTGGGCATCGGCTTCCTCATCGGCGCGGTTCTTTCCGGCGCGGCCGGCTATATCGGCATGCACGTCTCGGTGCGCGCGAACGTGCGGACCGCCGATGCGGCCAGAACCGGCGGGCTCAAGCCGGCGCTCGGCGTCGCCTTCCGCTCCGGCGCCATCACCGGCCTCCTGGTGGTGGGTCTCGGCCTGCTCGGTGTCGCGGTCTATTACGCGATCCTTCTGATCGTCGACGTCGAGATCAAGACGATGCTGGAGGCCCTCGTGGCGCTCGGCTTCGGGGGCTCGCTGATTTCGATCTTCGCGCGGCTGGGCGGCGGCATCTTCACCAAGGGCGCCGACGTCGGCGCCGACCTGGTGGGCAAGGTGGAAGCCGGCATCCCCGAGGACGACCCGCGCAACCCGGCGGTGATTGCGGACAACGTGGGCGACAACGTGGGCGACTGCGCCGGCATGGCGGCCGACCTGTTCGAGACCTACGCTGTCACCATCGTCGCCACAATGCTGCTGGCTGCGGTGTTTTTCACCGGAGAACTGCAGCAATCGCTCATGCTCTATCCGCTTGCCATCGGCGGCGCCTGCATCCTGGCCTCCGTGATCGGCACCTTCTTCGTGCGCCTCGGCAAGAGCCAGAAGATCATGCCCGCGCTCTATCGCGGCTTCCTGGTCTCGGCAGTGCTCTCTGCTGTCGCGTTCTATCCGATCACCGACTGGGTGGTGGGCTGGAGCACCGAGTTCACCGTCAGCGGCGTGACGGCCTCGGGCCTCGACCTCTTCCTCTGCGGGCTGATCGGGCTGGTGGTGACCGGCCTGATGATCTGGGTCACCGAATACTATACGTCGACCGAGTTCCGGCCGGTGCGCGGCATCGCCAAGGCGTCGACCACGGGCGATGCCACCAACATCATCCAGGGGCTCGCGGTCTCCATGCAGGCGACGGCCATCCCCGCGATCATCATCGCGGCGGGGATCATCCTCGCCTTCCTCGCCGCCGGCCTCTTCGGCATCGCGGTTGCGGTCACGGCGATGCTGGCGCTCGCCGGCATGGTCGTAGCGCTCGACGCCTATGGCCCGGTGACCGACAACGCCGGCGGCATCGCCGAGATGGCCGAGCTGGACGAGGACGTACGCAAGACCACCGATGCGCTGGACGCTGTCGGCAACACCACCAAGGCGGTGACCAAGGGCTACGCCATCGCCTCTGCGGGTCTTGCTGCGCTTGTGTTGTTTGCCGCCTATACCGAAGACGTGGTGCGATACTTCCCAGGGGTGGAGCTCGACTTCTCGCTAAGCAACCCCTACGTGGTCGTCGGCCTCTTCTTCGGCGGCCTCCTGCCCTTCCTCTTCGGCTCAATGGCGATGCTCGCAGTGGGCCGCGCTGCCGGCTCCGTGGTGCTTGAGGTGCGCCGGCAGTTCAGGGAGATCCCCGGTATCATGGAGGGGACCGGCAAGCCGGAATACGGCCGAGCGGTCGATCTGCTTACCAAGTCGGCCATCCGCGAGATGATCCTGCCCTCACTGCTGCCGATCCTCGCGCCGATCCTGCTCTACATCGTGATCTGGGCAATCGCGGGCCAGTCGGCGGGCTTCTCGGCGCTGGGTGCCGCGCTCATGGGCACGATCGTGACCGGGCTCTTCCTCGCCATCGCGATGACCGCCGGCGGCGGGGCTTGGGACAACGCCAAGAAGTACATCGAGGACGGCCTTGTGGCTGTCCGAGCCCTTGCCGCCGTGGTTGCCGTCCTCGA
>JAPPKP010000191.1 GCA_028819955.1 Rhodospirillaceae bacterium
TCGGCCGCCTGTTGAACTTGCTGATGAAGACGCCGTGGGGCTGGATGAGCTGGCGGATCTGCGAGAGGGACGTGGACGCGAGAACCTGAATTCGGAAGACCTTCACGCCGCCCGTGGTCGAGCCGGTACAGCCGCCGATGAACATGAGGAGCGTAAAGACGGGAAGCGCGAAGGTGCCCCAGGCGGAGAAGTCGGCGGTGGAATAGCCGGTGCCAGTCAGTATCGAGATGCCGTTGAAGGCCGCCTCGCGAAACGCATCGGTGGGCGCGGCGCCGTTGGCCGCCATCAGCCAGCCCGCCAGCGAAAGCAGAGAGAACAGCACCAGCCCGAAGAACCAGCGCACCTGCGTGTCGCGCGCGAGCGCGCCCCAGCCGCCGCGCACGGCCTGCAGGTAGAGCACGAAGGGGAGCGAGCCCAGCACCATGTAGACGGTGGCGATGCCCTCGATGGCGTCGTTGTCGAAGTAGCCGAGCGAGCGGTCCGAGGTGGAAAAGCCCCCGGTGGCGATGGTCGTCATCGCGTGGCACACCGCCTCGAAGGGCGTCATGCCGGCGGCCCAGTAGGCGATCCCGTTAGTGATCGTGAGCCCCAAGTAGATCATGCCGATGGCGCCGGCGAGCTGGGCCGCGCGTGGCAGCACCTTCTCGGAGCTGTCAGAAGATTCGGTGTGGAAGAGCTGCATGCCGCCGATCTGGAGCATCGGCAGAATCGCGATGGCCGTGACGATGATGCCGATGCCGCCGAGCCATTGCAGGAGCGCACGCCACAACAGGATTCCTGTCGGCGCCTGATCGAGCCCGACGATGACCGTGGACCCGGTCGTGGTGAGCCCGGACATCGCCTCGAAGTAGCCGTCGGTGTAGCTCAGGTTGAGATCGGAAAAGGCGAAGGGAAGGGCCGCGAAGGCGGCGACCACAACCCAGCTCACGGTGGTGAGAACGAAGGCCTGGCGCACCGTCAGCCGCGGCTCCCGCATCCTGTTGGAAAGCACCAGGCAGGTGCCGATGAAGAGCGTGAAGACGCTCGCCGCGAGAAAGACACGCCAGTGTGGATCGCCCGTCACCGCGTCGGCGATGGCGGGTAGCAGCATCGCGAGCGAGAGCGTGATCAGCAGAATGCCGACCACGAAGAGAACCGGCCGGAAGTCCCTGACGGAGCCCATCGGGCGGCTCGTGAGATCTGGCGGCTGCCCGGCGTTACGGCCGGGCGGGACGTCCTAGCGCGGTACCGAGGCCGCCGGGCTCCCGATCATGCTGAGAAACTCGCGGCGGGTTTTCGGATCCGTGCGAAACGTGCCAAGCATCCGGCTCGTCACCATGAGGACTCCCTCCTTGGACACTCCCCGGGTCGTCATGCAGTGGTGCGCCGCCTCGATCACGACACCGACGCCGCGCGGCTGAAGGACCGCCTCGATCGCGTCGGCGATCTCGGTGGTGAGCTTCTCCTGAATCTGCAGACGCCGGGCGTAGACGTCGACCACGCGCGCAAGCTTGCTGATCCCGACCACCCGGGTGTCCGGCAAATAGCCGATGTGGGCGCGGCCGACGATCGGCGCCACGTGGTGCTCGCAGTGCGAGCGAAAGTCGATGTCGCGGAGAACGACCATCTCGTCGTAGCCGTTGGTCTCCTCGAAGGTGCGGCGCAGGATCGCGTAGGGGTCCTGACCATAACCCCTGAAGTATTCCTCATAGGCGCGTGCGACACGCTTGGGCGTATCCAGCAGTCCCTCGCGCTCGGGGTCGTCGCCCGCCCAGCGGAGCAGCACGCGCACCGCCTGCTCGGCCTCGTCCCGCGTCGGTCGCGCGACCGTGCCTCGGGTCGTGTCGTTATCGGCGCCGGCAAGCGGCGCGGGCTGGCTGTCGTCCACAGGCGATCTCCTTCTCCGGCTCCGGGCCGGCTGTGCGGTACCACGAGAGCGCGGCGAGGCGGTCTCGGCGTCGTTCGGTTGTCTGGTCAGCGTGCCGGCGGCTGCACGGCCTCAGTTTAGGTGCACGGGCGCATCCGGCGCGTCGAGCGAGAATGCGGGAATATCCACATCAAAGCGCTCGCCGTCCAGCGTTTCCATCTCATAGGTGCCGACCATGATCCCGGTGGAGGTGTTGAGCGGGCAGCCGCTGGTGTACTCGAAGGCCTCCCCCGGCCGCAGCACCGGTTGCTCGCCGACGACTCCGGGCCCGCGCACCTCCTGGATGCGGCCAAGGCCATCGGTGATCTGCCAGTAACGGTTCAAGAGCTGCACCACGTCCCCGCCATTGTTCTGAATTCGGATGTGATAGGCGAACACGAAATGGCTGTCGTCGGGCTCGGATTGCTCCTCCAGATAGAACGGCTTGACCGTGATTTCAATCGCGCGCGTTTCCTTTTGGTACATCCGTATCCTCCAAGACAACCGACTGGCACTATCGACCTCGGGCATTCCTTTGTCCAGAACAGCGCCGAATTCTGGATCACGCAACCCCCTGATTCATAGGTCCAAGCCCGCTTCCGCCAGTGTCAGAGAAACGCCGGCAAGACCCGGATACGGCAGACGGAGGATCGCGCGGGCAACTGCCGTCGCCGGATACCGGCTTGCGTCGGGTCCTTCCGCGCCCGACCATGGCCGTAGCGCCTGCTGCCCGACGGGCCACGATGCGGCCGGGGCAGCAACGCCTCTCGCAACGAAGGAGCACGTGCCATGGGACTCGCAAGACGTGACCTGCTGATCGGCCTCGCCGGGCTGCCGCTCGCGGCGGTCCTTGCCGACCGGCGGCTCGCCCGCGCCGCCGCCGCCAGCCTCGAGACCGTCACCATCGCCACCGCCGGCGGCCGCCAGGTGACGGCCGCACTCGGTGTGCCCGCCGCGCTGCCGGCACCCGCCGTCATGCTGATCCACGAATGGTGGGGGCTGAACGATCAGATCAAGTCGGTCGCAGCCGCGCTGGCGGACACCGGTTACCTGGCGCTCGCGATCGACCTCTACGACGGCCAGGTGACAGACGATCCGCAGACCGCGCGCGGGCTGGTCGGCGCGGTCGATGGCGCAGCCGCGACCGATACCTGCGCCTCCTGGGTGGGCTGGCTCAGGGACCACGAGAACGGCACCGGCAAGGTGGGTACCGTGGGCTGGTGCTTCGGCGGCGGCTGGTCGCTCAATGCCTCGCTCGCTGCGCCGGTCGATGCCACCGTCATCTACTACGGCAACGTGAAGAAGGAGCGGGAGCGCCTCGCGGCGCTGGCCGGGCCGGTGCTCGGCCACTTCGCGACCCGCGACAATTGGATCAACCAGGCCATGGTGGATGGCTTCGAGGCGGAGCTGGCGGCGGCCGGCAAGAGCGCCGAGAACCACTGGTACGAGGCCGATCACGGCTTCGCCAACCCGACCAGCGCCCGCTACGACGAAGAGGACGCCGCGCTCGCCTGGGACCGGACCCTGGCCTTCTTCGAGGCCCACCTGACCTAGAGTGCGTCCGTCAATGTCGGACGTACTCTAGACCCCGAACCATGGTGCGATGCACGGCGCGTGGCGGGCGCGCCATCATCGGGCCATGGAGTGCGAGAGCAAACAGGCCGCCACGGGAAGAAGCGGGAGAGCAGGAGCTCTCCGCAAGGGTGGTGGCAGCCCGCAGATTACGCCGCCATCGGCGCGGCGAGCGAGTGCGGCCGATCTTCGTGCCGAGGAATCCCGCTTTGTCCCGCGGTATCCCACTTTATCCCGCGGTATCCCACTTTATCCCGCGCGGCGCGCGGGCCGTGACGCAGGCTGCGGCTGCGGCGAGAAACGGGGTCAGGCGCTCCTGAGCCGCGGGCGGGATTCGAAGGCGCGCTCGTCGCGCGGCTGCTCGTCGAAGAGCTCGGCGAGCTTCTCGGTCATGGTGCCGCCGAGCTGCTCGGCATCGGTGAGCGTGACGGCGCGGCGGTAATAGCGCGTCACGTCGTGGCCGATGCCGATGGCCAGCAACTGGACCGGCGAGAAGGTCTCGACCCAGTCGATGACCGAGCGCAGGTGCCGCTCCAGATAGTTGCGCGCGTTGACCGAGAGCGTGCTGTCGTCGACCGGCGCGC
>JAPPKP010000305.1 GCA_028819955.1 Rhodospirillaceae bacterium
GGGCCGCGATGATGATCGTCGGCAGCGTCATCAGGGTCAGCGTGAGCCCACCCACAATGGGCGCAGAGCGCGGCAGGTGGAACAGGTTGATGAACACCGCAAGTCCCAGCAATCCGAACACAATGGAGGGCACCGCCGCGAGGTTGTTGATGTTGACCTCGATCAGGTCGGTAATGCGGTTCTTGGGCGCGAACTCCTCCAGATAGATCGCCGCAGTCACGCCTATGGGGAACGCCAGCACCAGCGTCACCAGCAGCATGTAGAAGGAGCCCGCGATGGCCCCACCGATGCCGGCGATCTCCGGCTCCCGCGAATCCGCGTTGACGAAGAACTCGCCGTTGAACCCTGTCTCCACAAAGCCCGCGGCATCAAGGGTGTCGATCCAGGCAATCTGTTGATCGTCGAGGCGCCGCTCGTCCTCCGGCACGTCGCGTGGCGCGCTTCCCTTGACCAGCATGTCCACGTCGCTGGACGCAGTGAGCCAGACCCGCCGCGTCGTACCGATGATCGAGGGGTCGTCGACGACGAGTTCGCGCAGCTCGAAGCGCGCGCCCGTGCTTACGAGCTTGAGCAGCTTTCGCCGCTCCTTCCGCGCCGCCACGTCCGGGAAGGCGGCGAAGACGGCCTCGCGCAAGAGCTTGCCGTAGTCTGCGCGCTGGAGCTCCTCCGCGTTCGACGCCTCGTCCACGCCAAGAAGGCCGGGGTCGAACTTGACCTCGATTGCGACCGACGTCCTGACGAAGGCGGGGTAGCCGGTGGCGATGACGCTCCCGATCAGGAGCGCGAGAGCGGCGAGCGCCAGCCCGACGGCAATGAGGCCGTAGGCCTTGAAGCGCCGCTCTGCGCGGTAGCGCCTGCGCAGCCTGCGCTCCGTCCAGGCCGCATCCTGCCAGGCGCCGGTGATCGGCGTCGGTTGAGCGATGTCAGTCATATTGCTCCCGGTACTTGCGCGCGATGTGGAGCGCGAAGATGTTGAGCGCGAGCGTCACGACGAAGAGCATCAGGCCGAGCGCGAAGGCGGCGAGCGTCTTGGCGCTGTCGAACTCCTGATCGCCGACCAGCAGCGTCACGATCTGCACCGTCACCGTGGTCACCGCGTCGAGCGGATTGGCGGTGAGGTTGGCGGCAAGGCCTGCGGCCATGACCACGATCATGGTCTCGCCGATGGCGCGGCTCACTGCGAGCAGGCAGGCGGCGACGATCCCGTGCAGCGCCGCCGGCAAGATCACCTTGACCACGGTCTCCGACTTGGTCGCCCCCATGGCGAGGGAGCCCTCGCGCAAGGCGTTGGGCACGGCGACGATGGCATCGTCGCTCAAGGACGAGATGAAGGGGATGATCATGATGCCCATAACGACGCCGGCGGCGAGGGCGCTCTCCGACGCGACATCGAGGCCGACCGATTCGCCCACCCCACGAAACACGGGTGCCACCACCAGCGCCGCAAAGAAGCCGTAAACCACCGTCGGGACGCCGGCCAGGATCTCCAGGATCGGCTTGGTCACGTTGCGAAAGTGGGGGCTCGCGAACTCGGCCATGTAGATGGCGGCGAAGAGGCCCACCGGGAGCGCCACCAGCATGGCGATCAGCGTGATCATCAGCGTGCCGGTGAAGAGCGGGATGGCGCCGAAGGCGCCGGTGCTGCCCACCTGATCCGCCCGGATGGCGGTCTGCGGGCTCCATTTCAGGCCGAACAGGAAGTCCCAGAAGGGGATGATCGAGAAGAAGCGGATCGATTCGAACAGCACCGAGAGAACGATGCCGATCGTGGTGACGATGGCGACGCAGGAGGAGACGATGAGCACGATGTTCACCACCCGCTCAACCTTGTTGCGCGCCCGCAAGCCCGGCGATATGCGCCGCCAGGCCCAGCCGAAGCCGGCGCCACCCAAGGCCACGCCGATTGCCAGCACCGCGGCCTGAGCGGTGGATTTCATGCTGGCGTAACGGTCCGCCGCCGCCTGCAGGGCCGGGTCGATCTCGCGGCTCACCGCGTCACCCGAGGCCAGATTGCGCACGTCGTTGAGCAGAAGGCCGATCATCGCCTCCGATTGCTCCGTCACCGTAGGCCCGAGGTAGGAAAGCAGCAGCGCCTCAAGAATCGGCGCTTCGATGATCAGCCAGACGATGAGGACAATGCCGGACGGGATGCCGCACCAGAGCGCCACGTACCAGCCGTGGTAGCTCGGCATGGAGTGGAGTTTGTTGAGATTGCTGCCGGCCGAGCTAAGCGCTCGCCGGCGGCCGAAATAGAGGCCGATGACCGCGAGCGCCAAGACTGCAATGAGGAGGATGGTAAGCTGCACGCCTTAGGCCGTCCCTGCCCCGTGCGCCCGGTCAGGCGAGCGCTAGCCTCACCCTACGAACGGGCCGATTCAGGGATAAGTCAGTTTCGTTACGGTTTCGTGACGGCAGCCTTCGATTGGTCGGATTCGAAGTTGTTGACCGGCCCCTCGTCTCCCTCCGGGGCGGCCACCGCGGCAGGCTGCAGATAGACGGTAAAGGTGCTGCCTTCGCCGGGGGTGCTGTCGATGGCGAGTGCGCCTCGGTGCCTGTTCACGATGTGTTTGACGATGGCAAGCCCGAGGCCGGTGCCGCCGAGCTCGCGTGAGCGTGCCTTGTCCACGCGGTAGAAGCGCTCCGTGAGCCGGGGCAGATGCTCGCGCGGGATGCCCGCGCCCCGGTCGGCGACGGAGACCACGACCGCGCCGTCCTTGCCAGCCCTCCAGCCGGCCGCCTCGGCTTCCGCAACCCGGTGAGCTTCCACCCTGACAGTGCCCTGGTCGTCGCCGTACTTGATGGCGTTATCGACCAGGTTGAGAAACACCTGGGTCAGCTCGTCGCCGTCGCCGATCACCGGGGGCAACTCCTCTTCGGCATCGATGGCGACGGTTACCTTGCGCTGTTCTGCCCGCCACGCGAGCGTGTTGCGCACATGGGAGAGCAGCGAGGGGAGCGGCACCGTATCAGTGGGCGGCGTGTGCTCGTTCATCTCGATGCGCGAAAGCGAGAGCAGGTCCTCGACGAGACGGGCCATGCGCTTGCCGTGCTGGTCCATGATGGCGAGGAAGCGCTCGCGCGCGGCCGCATCGTCGCGGGCGGTCCCCTGCAGCGTCTCGATGAAGCCCATGAGCGTGGCGAGTGGCGTGCGAATCTCGTGGCTCGCGTTGGCGACGAAGTCGGCCCGCATCTGGTCTGTGCGGCGCACGGCCGTGAAATCGACGAGCGCGAGCAGCACAGCGGCGCCGCCCTCTCGCGGCTCGGGCAGCGGCTCGACCCGCGCCGAGAAGGTGCGTTCGACCGGCGCCTGCAGCGTGAACTCGATGTCGCACCCATCGCCGCCGTCCAGGGTTTGCTCAACGGCCTCGATCAGCGCCGGATTGCGCAGGGAGGCCGCGATGTGGCGCCCGGCCACCTCGCCATCGAGGAGCGCCGTCGCCGCTCGATTGGCGCGCACGATCTTGCGGTCGGCATCCAGCAGCAGGAGCGGTTCGGGCAGGGCATCGAGCGCGCGTTCGAGCTCGGCTCTCTCGCTGGCAAGCTGCGCCCGGCCTTCGGCGCCGAGCCGGGCCAAGCGCTCGACCGATGCCGCGAGCTCGCGGGTAAGCAGCCCCGCCGGCGCAGCGCCTTGCCGCGCCTCGCCCTCAGTCTCGGCGGATGTCTCCGCGTGGCGCGCGAGGGCGCCGACGTCCGCCAGCATCAGCGCCACCACGGCTGCCGCGAGCAGGCTGAGACCGGCCCAGGCGAGTACCGCCGCGATGGGCGGCGTGAGGCCGAGTGCGCCTAGCACCAGGAATGCCAGTCCCAGCGGCAATGACGCCGCAAGGCTCAGGCGCGCCCATCGGCGCAGCGGAACGACGCGCGCCGCCATCGATCGGCTCTCCTCCGCAGCGGGGTTTCGGGCTTTCGAGTCTAGCAGAGCCACTCGACCGTGAGCGTGTCGAATATAAGACAAACGGGGGTCGGCGGCGCCGGCATGAGGCGCACGGAACCCCGGCAACCGCCTGTGCTAGTGT
>JAPPKP010000437.1 GCA_028819955.1 Rhodospirillaceae bacterium
TCGAGCGCCGCGGCCACCGTGTCGTCGCCGAGGGCGACGATCGCGGCGGCGAGCAGGGCCGCGTTGACCGCGCCGGCGCGCCCGATGGCGACCGTGCCGACCGGCACGCCCGCCGGCATCTGGACGATGGAGAGCAGGCTGTCCATGCCCTTCAGGCTCTTGCTTTCGACCGGGACGCCGATGACGGGCAGCGGCGTCATCGAGGCGGTCATGCCTGGCAGGTGAGCCGCGCCGCCTGCGCCCGCGACGATTACCTTGAGCCCGCGGTCGCGGGCGTCCTCGGCGTATGCAACGAGCCGCTTTGGCGTGCGGTGAGCGGAGACGATGCGCGTCTCGAACGGGACGCCGAGCGCCTCCAGCGTCTCGGCAGCATGGCCCATGGTCTCCCAGTCCGACTGGCTCCCCATGATGATCCCGACCGCTGCGGTGGTCTCGGTCATGGCGCTCTTCCCTTTCGGCTCACAAAACGGGGCGCGGCGTGCTACCTTAGCGCCAGTGAGCGGCCGCGGGCAGTGCGGCGGCCGCCTTCACAGCCCCGGCGCGGCGTGCTATAGAGCCGCCCGCCCAGGAATGAAACCCGAATTCTGAAGAAGGGAAGCAGGAATTTGGTCCATGTAGTCGTACGCGAAAACAATGTCGATCAAGCGCTGAAAGCACTTAAGAAGAAAATGCAGCGCGAGGGGATTTTCCGCGAAATGAAGATGCGCCGCCACTACGAGAAGCCCTCGGAGCGGCGGGCGCGGGAAAAGGCAGAGGCGGTTCGCCGCGCTCGAAAGCTCGCCCGCAAGCGCGCTCAGCGGGAAGAATAGCTCCCGATCAGCGTCCGAATCAGCCCGAGCGTTTTGGGCTGACCGAGACGCAGCTTTTCGAAATCGACGCCTTCGCCGCGCTGTCTGAAGGGACGGGCGCGGGGACGGCGAGAGCCGTTATGGCCCTCGCCGCCAACTCCTAAGCCTTACTAAGCGGACTCAATTTGATCGCCGATCGGCAGCGTGCGGATGCGCTTGCCGGTGGCGTTGTAGATCGCGTTGACCAGCGCCGGCGTGTAAGGCGGCACGCCGGGCTCCCCAACACCGCAGGGACGGAGATGCGTGAAGTCCTCCACGATGTGCGTGCGCACATCGAGAGGCGCATCGTCCATGCGGGTAAGCGTGTAGTCGTGGAAGTTGCTCTGGTCGACCGCCCCCTGGGTGGTGGTGATCTGACCGTGCATCGCGACCGAATGGCCGTAGATGGCAGCCCCTTCCATCTGCTTCCGCACCCCCTCGGGATTGACGTAACGGCCGCAGTCAATCGCCATGTCCACCTGAGGAATGTGGAGCGAGCCGTCGTCCCGCACCACGACGTGCACGGCTGTTCCCACATAGCTGTGGAAGCTGCGGTGGCACGCGACGCCCAGGCCGTGGCCGGCCGGCAGCGACTTGCCGTAGCCCGACTTCTCGGCCACCACACGGAGCACGTTCGAGAGCCGCTTCGGCATGATCGGCCAGTCCTCGATCGCGTCGCCGTAGTTCCAGTGGCCCTCTACGCCGTCCTGGGTGAGGTCCATGACGTCCGCATCGCCGATCAGCTCCAGCAGGAACTCGACCGGGTCGCGGCCGGCGGCCTCCGCCAGCTCGTTCGCGAAGCAGTTCATGGCGAAGGCGTGCTGGATATTGTTGACCGAGCGGTACCAGCCGACCCGGATCATGGCGTCGGCCTCGCCGTTCTCGATGCGGAGGTTCGGCACCGAGTTGTACGGCGTGTCGATGAGGCCGAGCCCGTACTCGAGGGGATGGCCGGTCCGCATCTGAGGTGCCCAGAGCGCGATGAGCGTGGGCCACGCGCCCGAGTGATGCCACGCCGTGACATTGCCCGAGGCGTCGAGGCCCGCCTTGAGCTTGTGTGCGCTCGCGCAGTGGTAGTAGCCGTGCTGGATTTCGTCCTCGCGCGTCCACTGCACCCGCACGGGCGCACCGATCTTGCTGGAGAGGATCGCCGCCTCGCACGCGAAGTCCGGCTTGGACTTGCGGCCGAAGCCGCCGCCCAGCAGCGTCACCTCGCACTCGACATCGGTCTGCTCGATGCCCAGCGCCGCCGCCACGTACTGCCGGACCGAGTTGGGCGCCTGGGTCGAGGTCACGACCTTGACCGGCATCTGGGTTGCGTCGGCCAACGCGACCGGCGGCTCCATCGGCGTGTGGATGAAGTAGGGCACGAAGTACTCGGCCTCGAGCACCTGAGCGGCCGAGCCCAGCGCCTCGTCGACGTTGCCCCGGTCGCGGACGACGTGGCCGCCGGCGCGGGCCGAGGCCAAGAGCTCGTCGTTGTAGGTGCTCGAGTCGTGCTTGACGTTGGGGCCGCCGTCCCACTCGATGACGAGCCGGTCGCGTCCCTCCATCACCGACCAGGTGTTGGTGCCGATCACAGCGACGCCGCCGAGGGCGTGGAACTCCGCCGGCTTGTCGTCGGGAAGCGCCGGAATCTCGATCACCTGCTCGACGCCCTGAACCTTGAGCGCCTCGCTGGCGTCGAACGACATCGCCTTGCCGCGGTAGACCGGCGGGCGCGCCACGACGGCGATCTTCATGCCGGGGATGCTGATGTCGGCGCCGTAAGTCGCACCGCCGGTGCTCATGTCGAAGTTGTCGACCACCGGCATGTCGCGGCCGATGTACTTCCACTGCGACTTGTCCTTGAGCTTCGGCGCAGCGTCGCCGGTGGGCACTGCGATGTCGGCCGCCGCATCCACCACGTCGCCGAAGTCGAACGACTGGCCCGTGCCGGTATGGTAGAGGCGGTGGTCCTTAGCATAGACCTCGCTGGGATCGACGCCCCACTTCCTGGCCGCCGCCTGCTCCAGCACATAACGACCGGCGGCGCCCAGCTCACGCATGACGTCGAAATGATGGCGCGTGCTGCGTGAGCCGTCGGTGTTCTGCTGGTCCTTGCCGGCGGGGTCGAACTTGGTCTCGTCGCCCGGTGCCTGCCAGATCTGGACTCGCTTCCAATCGGCTTCGAGCTCGTCGGCCAGGATCATCGGGATGCCTGTACGCACGCCCTGACCCATCTCCGAACGGCTGCACGTCAGGGTGACCGTTCCGTCGTCGGAAATCTCGACGAAGAGATTGGGCTTGACCGAGGCACCGTTGCTCTGGCCGCGCGCCGTCCCGATCATCGAACCGGCGGAGACGTTTGCGCCGAGCACGAAGGCACCGGTGACGCCGGCGGACTTCAGGAAGGTGCGCCGGCTGATGTTCTGTACGCCGAACATGATCAGACCTCCTGCGCCGCTGTGCGGACCGCCGAGAAGATCCGCTGGTAGGTGCCGCAGCGACAGATGTTGCCGGCCATGCCGTCCACGATCTCTTCGTCGCTGGGGTCGGGGTTCTCGTCGAGCAGCGCCGCCGCCGACATGATCTGCCCGGACTGGCAGTAGCCGCATTGCGGCACGTTGTGGGCGCGCCACGCCCGCTGCACGGGGTGGTTGCCGTCGGGATCGAGACCCTCGATGGTGGTCACCGCCTTGCCGTCGGCCTCCGATACCGGGGTGACGCAGGAGCGGACGGCCTCGCCGTCCAGATGAATGGTGCACGCACCGCAGAGCGCGGCGCCGCAGCCGAACTTGGTGCCCGTCAGCCCAAGCTCGTCTCGGACATACCAGAGAAGTGGCATGTCGGGATCGCCGTGAAATTGGCGGCTGATCCCGTTGATCTTGGTCGCAATCATAGGCCGTCTCCCATGCTCGCCGACCGACCCCGAACCGGTCGGTCATGCATGGAAGTTAGACTAGCCCGGAATTCTCGCCACGGTCACGACCCGTGTTCCGTTCAGCCGTCGGATTCGAGATTCCGAGCAAAAAGAATGGCCGCAACTCAGGTTGCGGAGTCGAGTCATTCGGGCGCACTACGGGAGTCAGAGGGACTTGACGATTTCCTCGACCATCTTCTTGGCGTCGCCGAAGAGCATCATCGTGTTGTCCCGGTAGAACACCGG
>JAPPKP010000394.1 GCA_028819955.1 Rhodospirillaceae bacterium
CGAGCGGCGGAAAGAGCTCGTACATCTCCTGCATGCGGGGGCGGAAGTCGTCGCGGCGGATGTAGGCCCCCATCTCCAGGTTCTCGTTCACGGTGAGGTTGGGGAATACGTTGGCGGTCTGGGGGACGTAGCACACCCCCTGGCGCACCACCCGGTCGGGCGCAGTCCCGGTAATGTCCCGGCCCTGGAGGCTCACCCGCCCGCCCGCGAGCGTGAGGCGACCGAGCACCGCGTTCATCACCGTGGATTTGCCCGCCCCGTTGGGGCCGACCAGCACGACGATCTCGCCCGCACCGACGCTGACCGACACCTCGTGAATGATCTCGGCCCCGCCGTAGCCCCCGGTCACGCCCTCGAGCGCGAGGACCGGCGTTCCCGCCACCTCCTGCGGCGTATCGGCGCCTGCGTCGATCACGGAACGTCCCCTCCCCCATCCGCTCCCGCCGCAGGTTCGGGGCCGGCATGACCCTCGTCCTCGTCTCCGCCGAGGTAGGCGTCGAGCACCCGCGGGTCCCGGCGCACCTGCTCCATGGGGCCGTCGGTGAGAACCGCGCCCTGCGAGAGCACGATGACCCGCTCGCACAGGGAAGCGATGAAGTCCATGTCGTGCTCGATGATGACGAAGGTGTAGTCACGCTCGCGGTTGAGCTCCAGGATCATCTCCCGGAGGCGGACAAGCAGGGTCGGGTTGACCCCCGCACCCGGCTCGTCGAGGAGCACGAGGCGGGGCGAGGTCATCATCGCCCGGCCGAGCTCGAGCAGCTTCTTCTGGCCGCCCGAGAGGTTCATCGCGAGCTCGTCGCGCAGGTCCCAGAGCGTGAGGAAGCGCAGCGCGTCCTCGGCCCTCTCGCGCACCTCGCGTTCGCGCCGGGCGACCGCACCCGGAGCGAGCCACACCGGCCACAGTCGCTCTCCGGGCTGGGCGGCGGGCACCGCCATGAGGTTCTCGAGCACCGTGAGGCGGCCGAACTCGTGCGGAATCTGGAAGGTGCGCACGATGCCCCGGTGGAAGAGCCGGTGAGTCGGGAGACCCGTGATGTCCTCGCCGTCGAAGAGAATCCGGCCCGCGCTGGGAGGCAGCGCCCCCGCCACCATACTGAAGATGGTGGTCTTGCCCGCGCCGTTCGGCCCGATCAATCCGGTGATGCGGCCTGCTTCGATCGTGAAGGAGCAGCGGTCCACGGCGGTCAGGCCGCCGAAGCGTCGGGTCAGCCCCTCGAGCGCGAGAATCTGTGCCGGCGAGGGGCCGGCTTCGGGCTGCGGGGCGGTACTCATGACGAGGCCAATGGTAGCCTGCCTGCTTCAGTGTGCACGCCAGGAAATGTGCTCGGAAATGACAACGCCAGGGTACCCCCTTGGGGCTACAATGGCCGGGACGAGCCTGTGCAACGTGTGGCGAGGGGGTTGCGTTGAACGACGAGTCGAACCCGCGTGCGGTCCGGAAAAGTGGAGCGCATGGTGGGGCGGCAACGAATTCTGCTCCGAGCGGCACGACACAGGCCGAGCTGGTCCTGCCGAGCCGCGACCTGCACGCGGACCTCGCCTTCTACCGCGAACGGCTCGGCTTCCGCCTCGACTCCATCTTTCCCGCCGACGATCCCGCGCAGGCGGCACTGTCGGGCCACGGCGTGCGCATCCGGCTCGAACGCGACGTTGCCGGGACCCCCGGCGCGATCCGGCTTCTCTGCGAGGACCCGGACGCGCTGGGAAACGGCGCACGGGAGCTGCACGCACCGGGCGGCACCCGCATCGAGCTGCGGGACCTCCATCCCCGCCTGCAGCGCCCGCCCACCCGCCACGCGCTTGTGGTGCAGCGCCAGGGCGAGGGCGGCGGCGCGTGGGGGGTCGGCCGGGCCGGCATGCATTACCGGGACCTCATTCCGGGGCGCCTCGGTGGGGCGATCATCGCTTCGCACATCCGCATCCCGGAGGCGGGGCCGGTGCCCGACGACGTGCACTACCACATCGCGGCATTCCAGCTCATCTTCTGTTATCGGGGCTGGGTGGACCTCGTCTACGAGGACCAGGGCCCGCCCTTCCGCCTCGAAGCCGGAGACTGTCTCATTCAGCCCCCACAGATACGCCACCGGGTACTCGAATCCTCCGCCGGCCTGGAGGTGATCGAGATCGCGGTGCCGGCGGAGCACCTCACGGCGCTCGACCACACGCTGGAGCTTCCCACCGGCCACCTGCGTCCGCATCGCGACTTCGGCGGCCAGCGCTTCTGCCGCCACCTGGCGCGCGACGCGGTCTGGAACCCGGCCCGCCTTCCCGGATTCTCCGCCTGCGACACCGGAATCGCCGCCGCCACCGGCGGGCTGGCGAACGCGCAGGTCGCGAGACGCGCCAGCGGCGGCGGGACTGAGGAAACCAGCCATGACGCGGACATCCTCTTCACCTTTGTCCTGGAAGGCGGAATGACACTGCGCGTGCCGGAGCGCGAGGCCTGGGCGCTTCGGGCGGGAGACGCCTTCGTGCTGCCGCCCGGCCTTCGCAGCGCCTACGAGGGCTGCACGGACGACCTCGCGCTGCTGGAAGTGTCCCTGCCCGGCGCCTTCGCAACGACCGTCCACCGGAGCCCGTGATCGCAATTTCCGCCGGTCACGACCGCGACGACCTCCCCGGCCACACCGCCCGCTGCCCCCGCCGCTGACCCGAATTTCGGGCTAGATCCGGAGGCGTTCCCGCGTGATGGCGATGAGGCGAGCCATGCCGTGGGGCTCGAGGATCAGGATGATGATGATGAGGCCGCCGAAGATGATAACCTCGATATGCTTGGCGATGTCCACGGCGAGGTCGATGCCCAGGATCGGGTTCAGGTTGGTCAGGAAGATCGGCAGGATGGTGATGAAGGCGGCGCCGATGATCGAGCCCGTGATCGAGCCGAGGCCGCCGACGATGATCATGAAGAGCACGAGGAAGGAGACGTTGACGTCGAAGGCGATGGTCTCGGCGCTGCCCAGATAGAGGAAGACGAAGAGCGCGCCGGCGACGCCGCAGAGATAGGAGCTCACGCCGAAGGCCAGCAGCTTGGTGCGAAGCAGCGGGATGCCCACGATCTCGGCGGCCACGTCCATGTCGCGCACCGCCATCCAGGCGCGGCCGAAGCGGCTCCGCATCAGATTCCAGGAGAAGAAGACGAAGACCGCCAGCAAGACGAGCGCCACCAGATAGCGCACCTCTGCGGCGGCCTCCGGCCCAGTGACCATGACCCCTGCGAAGGTGCGCGGCGGCGCCGTGATCGTGCCCGACGGGTTGTCGTTGTAGAACCACGGCACCCGGTTGAAGAGCCAGATCAGGAAGAACTGCGCGGCCAGCGTCGCCACCGCCAGGTAGAAGCCCTTGATGCGCAGGCTCGGCAGCCCGAACAGGATACCGACGCCGGCGGCGAAGAAGCCCGAGATGAAGAAGATGGCGATGATGTCCAGCCCAGGCCACGCGGTGGTCATCTTGAAGGCGGAGTAGGCACCGACCGCCATGAAGCCGCCGGTGCCCAGCGAGAGCTGACCGGCGAAGCCGGTGAGCAGGTTGAGCCCCAGCGCCGCGAGCGCGAAGATCAGGAACGGGATCAGAATCGCCTGCAGCCAGTACTCGTTCGCCAGCGTCGGCACGGCGAAGAGCGCGAGCAACGAGATCACGGTCACAAAGACCGTGTTGATCGCGCGCGGGCGGGTCGCGAAGAAGGTGCTGTAGAGGTCGGTCAAATAGCTGAGCACGGTCACACCCGCTCGATGATCTTCTCGCCGAACAGACCCTGGGGCCGGAACATGAGAACCAGCATCGCCAGCATGTAGGCGAACCAGTTCTCGATCGCGCCGCCGATCACCGGGCCCCAATAGACCTCGGCGACCTTCTCACCGAGGCCGATGATCAGCCCGCCGACGATGGCGCCGGGAACCGAGGTGAGCCCACCCAGGATGAGCACGGGCAGCGCCTTCAGCGCGATCAGCGACAGGCTGAACTGCA
>JAPPKP010000257.1 GCA_028819955.1 Rhodospirillaceae bacterium
AGGGCTTCGACATGAAGCAGGCGATGACGCCGTGCTCGCGCGCGACCTGGGCGCAAATCTGTCGATAGGTGGTGAGCCGGTCGGCGGTCCGGAGCGCATCGTCGTAGGTGAAATTCAGTTCGAGCTGGCCGGGCGCGTCCTCGTGGTCGCCCTGGATCATATCGAGACCCATGGCCTGGCCGTATTCGATCGCCTGCATGAAGATCGGCCGGAGTTCCTCGAACTGGTCGATGTGATAGCAGTTAGGCTTGGTCACGCCACCGTCGGCCCCGCCGTCCGCGCCCCGCTTGAGCCACATCATCTCGGGCTCGGTGCCGTGGCGCATCTGCATCCCGTGCTTGGCCTGGAACTCCTGGTGAATGATCCGCAGGTTGCCGCGGCAGTCGGAGGTCAGGTGGCCGCCGGGGTTCTCGCGCTCCTCCCGGTTGCGGAAACAGGTGCAGAAGACGCGCGCGACGCGCTTGTCCCACGGTAGCTGGACGAAGGTCTCGGGGTCGGGGATGCCGACCAACTCCGACGCTTCCGGCCCGTAGCCGATGTAGTTGGAGTGGCGGTCGGTGAAGAGGTTCGCGGTCGAGCCGTAAACCAGCTGGAAGCCGCGCTCGGCGATCTGTTCCCAGTGATCCGCGGGCATGCCCTTGCCGACGATCCGCCCTGTGACGGAGACGAACTGATAATAGATGTAGGTGACGCCGAGCTCGTCGATCTTGGCGCGCACCTGTCGCACCAGCTCGTCGCGGCCCTCGCTGTTCACATGGGCTTCAAGATCGGTCATCTCCGATTCCTCCCTGGCGATCGGCGGGTCCCGTCAGCTCCACGGGAAGGGGCTGTTGGAGACCGGGTGAAGGCGGCCCTCCGCAAAGCGCGAGAAGCGGAACGGCTCGAGCAGCGCGCTCTCTTGGCCCATCAGCTCGTCCGCAACCAGCTTGCCGACGGCGAGCATCTTGTAGCCGTGGTTCGAATCGGCGATCACGTAGCAGTTCTCGCGGAAGCGGTCGAAGACGGGAAAGTTGTCGGCGGCAAATGCGCCGATTCCGCCGGAGGGCTCGTCGAGCCAGCGCCCAATCTGGCCCTTGTAGCGGCTTTGGCAGAGGGCCAACGCAGAGCACCACATTTCCTTGAACGCTTCGTCGACGACGAATTCCGGCGACTCCGGCCCATAGGGGTCGATCGCAACGTCGGCCGCAGGCGTCTTCACTCTGTAGGGCGCAGCGCCGCCCTGGATGCCACCGAAATTGAAGTCCGGCTTGTAGTAGATGCCCCACATCTCGTCGGTGATCAGCCTGCCGTCCACGTCGGAGTAGAGCGGCTCGTCGGAATCGACGTGGATGACCGGCGGCATCGAGCCGTCGTCGGCCATGCCGAAGGAAGGCTCGACCGCGAGCGTCCCCTCCTCGAGGCACCAGAAGCGCCACATGTCGACATCGCGGTGCAGGGTGCCTTCCAGGTCCTTGACGTCGATGCGGTCCGGCAGGTCGAGCATCTCCCAGATGCGCGGCACCCAGGGCCCGACCGCCACGATCACCTGTTCGACGTCGATGGAGCCCTGGTCGGTCTCCACCGAGGTCACCGCCTTGGAGTTGGCGCCGAAGCCGAAGCCCTTGACCTCGACCCCGGTGAGAATGCGCACGCCCACGCTCTTCGCCTTGTCGGCGAGTCCGTGCATCGAGGCCTTGTTGTTGGCGTAGCCCCCCTTCTTCTCGTGCAGGACCGAGGTGATGCCGGGCGCCTGCCAGTCGCTGAACAGGCCCCGCATGTAGCGCGTGCACTCGGCCTCGCCCTCAATGAACTTGGACTCGTAGCCGATCGCCTCTTGTTGCGCGGCGATCTCGGCGACATCGGCATGCATGCTCTCGGGGCTGATCTGCATATAGCCCACGGAATGGTAGTGGTAGGCCTCGGGATCGCTCTCCCAGACCTCGACGCAGGCCGCCATCAACTCGCGCATCGCGGGCTGATAGTAGTTGTTGCGGACCACGCCGCAGGCGATGCCCGATGCGCCGGCGGCGATGTCGGTCTTGTCCACCACCAGGATGTCGGCAGCGGCTCCGTTGCCCTTTGCCTTGAGCGAGGAGGCGAGGTGATAGGCAGTGCTGAGGCCGTGGATCCCGGCCCCGATGATCAGATATTTGACGTGCCCCGGAAGCGCCATTCGTCCTCTCTCCTGGCGTCGCTCGGCTCTTGTTCGGGGGCGGACTCAAGCCGCAGCCCTCGGATTTGTCAAGCCAATTGTCGGCCGATCGGCGGGACCAATTGTGAACCAATATGAATGAATGGTTGAACTAACCTCCAAAATGGATTAAAGCAATGAAGCCCCAATGTGGGTGACCTCGCGACTTGAGCTTCTTGACGAGGGCTCTCGGGCGCGTGGCTGCCGGGCGCTGCGCAACGAGCGATGGGCTGGCGCGATGCAAGTAGAAGGCTCACGGGTCGGTAACGGGAACGGTGGTATTCCGAGGCCTGCCGATTCGGCGGCCGATGCGATCGCGGCGCAGCTCGCGCGACGAATCCTCGACGGCTCGCTCGCCATGGGCGACCGATTGCCGCCGGAACGCAGCCTCGCCGAATCCTTCTCGGCCTCGCGCGGCACGGTGCGCGAGGCCCTGCGTTCCCTCTCTGCGCGCGGGCTGGTGGCGCGCCGGGTGGGCAGCGGCACATTCGTCATCTACGAGCCCGACGCAGGCGAGACCGACGTCTCCGAAATCACCTCGCCGCTGGAGCTGGTCGAGGTCCGCGCCGCGATCGAGCCGCAGATGGCCCGGCTCGCCGTGCGCAACGCCACGGCACGCGACATGGCCGCGCTGGAGCGTGCGGTCGCCGAGATGGAAGGGGTGGAGGACGCGGAGAGCTTCTCGCTGGCCGACGAGATGTTTCACCTTAGGCTGGCGGAGGCCACCCACAATCCCCTGATCGTCGAGATCTATCACCGGATCAACCATGTCCGCGCTCACCAGCAGTGGGACTCGATCAAGAACAAGATCCTGACGCCGGAGCAGATCACGGCCTACAACGCCGAGCACCGCGCTCTGCTCGCAGCGCTCTCCCGCCGCGATGCGGAACGCGCCGTGGAAGTGCTCTCCGCCCACATGGAGCGCGCCCGCGCCGACCTGCTGGCCAGCGCAGGCTAAGCGATCCCCTCTCGCTGCAGGTGGCGTTCGCCGAATTCTGGGTGAGGCGGCGCCACGATTGTGCTTAGATTGACGTGATCTTCGCCTCCGCGACAATGCGGGGAGCGTGCATCGCGTCACGACCATTAGTTGCCGCCTTCACGGGGCTGGACGCGGGCCTCATCGCGCGGCGCCACAGGGGAGAAGACCATGAACGAGGACAAACTTCTCAAGCAGATGGTGAAGCGCGACCCGGTGCGCGGTGCTGCCGCCACCCGGCGCCAGGTGCTGCAGGGGATCGGTGCCGGCGCGCTCGCGCTCGGCGCGGGCAGCGCTCTCACCAGTCGGGCCCGAGCCGCCGACGAACTGACGATGCTGACGTGGGACGGCTACGTGGACCCGCGCGTGCTCGACGGCTTCACCGATCAGTACGACACGGCGATCAAGTACGAGCTGCACACCTCGGACCCGGATTCGGTCAACAAGCTCCGCGCGGGCGAGACCGCCATCTGGGACATCATCAACCTGAACAACCCGTGGGCGCGTGAGATGATGTGGCCGGAAGGGCTGATCGTCGAGCTCGACCGGGCCCGCTTCGAGCCCTACTTCGAGCAGATGCTGCCGATGTTCAAGCCGCCCTACAAATGGGCGATGAGCCTCGACAACGAGCATCTGCTGGGGGTCTGCCAGCGGGTCGACACCTTCGACTTCGTGGTCAACACCGACGTCATCTCGGCCGAGATGGGGAAGGACGAAGGTTGGGATCTGTTCAACAATCCCGACATGGCCGGCCGCTACGGCATTCTCGCCTACGACAACTGGAACATCATGCACATCTGCATGGCCGCCGGCCTGCACC
>JAPPKP010000395.1 GCA_028819955.1 Rhodospirillaceae bacterium
AAACCGGACAGATCATCTGGTACATGGACCGGACATATCCCGTGTTACCGACAAGCCGATGAGCGCACCTTGCATTTTGTGTGTGGTACTGTATATTGAGCGTCTAGGGCAGAATCACTCCAAGATTTGGACCGGTGTGGGCCCGGCACCAGATGGAGGAACGGTCATGACAGCCTGGACCCCGGAGCGGGTCGCCACCGTGACCCGGTTGTGGAACGAAGGACTCACGACCGCCGAGATTGGGCGCGCGGTCGGCATGTCGAAGAACGCCGTCGTCGGCAAGGCGCACCGCTTGCAGCTCCCGCCGCGTCCGTCGCCGATCAGGCGCGGAAAGAGCTATTCGAGAACGCCTAAAGCCAAGAACGGCATGAACGGCGTGAATGGCACGAACGGGCGGAAGTCGGCCGCAGGGCCGGCGGGGATTCTGGTGCAGGCAAAGCCCCGGGCGCCGGAGCCGCCTCTTGCTATCGGCAACGCGGCCTGCAAATGGCCCATCGGCCACCCGGACGAGCCCGACTTCCACTTCTGCGGCGAGCATGCGCTGCTCGGCAAGCCCTACTGCCCGGAGCACTATCGGAGGGCCTACGTGGCTGTCAGGCCACGCTCCGACGCAGCCTGACGCCGTCCCGATCCGCCCCCGCCTTACGCGGGCACCTCGCCGTCGGCGCGGCTATGGCGCCGGCTGCTCAGGTTCGGCGGCAGCGAGCCGCTCGACCTCGGCGTCCATACGGCCCTGCCACATCAGCGCCCACATGTGAAAGTCGCCGGCCAGGCTGAAGAACGGGTAGGTGAAGGTCGCCGGGCGGTTGCGCTCGATCAGGAGATGGCTGAGCCAGGCGAAGAAGTAACCGCAGAACACCGCCGCAATCAGCAGCAGCGGCTCGCCCATCACCCCCGCCACCACGACCAGGGCGACGGAACCCGTCGTGCCGACGAAGTGCATCTGGCGCGTTGCCGGCCGGCTGTGCTCGGATACATAGTAGGGCCAGAAGGCTCGATACCCTCGAATTCGCTCGCTCATGGCCGTTGCCTTCTCCTATTGTCGCCCGTCACCTCACTCGTTTCGTTGCGTTTTCGGGCGATGTTTGTGATTCTACACCATTGTCTGCGGTTTGCGCCCACGTGGCCGAACCCGTCAGAAAGGAGACTGCGCCCATGGCGGCGATGACCTCGCCCGTCTGCGATTTCGGCTGGAAAGCGATCGACTTCCGGCTGGAGGGCACCGACGGCAACACCTACACGCTCGCGGACTGCGCCGGCGAACGCGGCACGCTGGTGATGTTCTTGTGCAACCACTGCCCGTTCGTGAAAGCCGTCATCGACCGAATTGTCCAAGACGTGGATGAGCTTGGCAGCCATGGCATCGGCGCGGTCGCCATCATGCCGAACGACACCGAGGCCTATCCCGCCGATTCCTTCGAGAACATGAAGCTGTTCGGCGCCGAGCACGGTTTCGGCTTCCCCTACCTCATCGACCGGACTCAGGAGATCGCGCGTGCCTACGACGCGGC
Source organism: Rhodospirillaceae bacterium (assembly GCA_028819955.1). The sequence continues at coordinate 1,512 of JAPPKP010000395.1, forward strand.
GTGCACGCCGGACTTCTTCGGCTTCGACGGCAACCTTGGCTTGCAGTACCGGGGCCGGCTCGATGAGTCCCGGATGGAGCCGGTCCCCGATGCACGGCGCGAGCTCCTCGAAGCCATGATCCAAGTCGCCGAGACCGGGCGCGGGCCCGAAGAGCAGCTGCCGTCAATGGGCTGCTCGATCAAATGGCGCGAGGCCGCCTGAGCCAGGCTCCCGCGCCTCGCGGGATGGCTGGGCGGCGGCGCTGACGGAGGCACGCGCGTGGCGGATATCTTCCGAGAGGTCGATGAGGACCTTCGGCACGAACGCTATCTCAAGCTCTGGCGCCGGTGGCGCTACTGGCTGCTCGGCGTGGGCGTGGCAGCGCTCGGCGGCGCGGTCGCCTACGTGATGCTCGCCGACGCACAGGAGAGCGCCCGCGAGGCGGAGGTGCGGCAGTTCGCGGCCGCCGTCGCCGGGATCGAGGCCGGGCGTGGCGGCGAGGCCGCCGATCTGCTTGCTGCGCTCGCCGCCGATTCCGAGACCGGCTACGCGGCGCTCGCCCGGCTGGCGGAAGCCGACGCGCGCGCAGGGCGCGGGGACATCAGCGGCGCCATCTTCGTCTACGACCAGATCGCTACGGATTCCCGGCTCGACTCGCTCTATCGCGACTTGGGCGCCCTGCTTGCCGCGCAGCGGCTGGTGGACCGCGCGTCCGCTGCGGAGGTCAATCAGCGGCTGGCACCCCTGCTTACGGGCCAATCGCCCTGGCGGCCGCTGGCCACCGAGCTTTCCGCCGTCGCCGAGATGCGCGCCGGCAACGAGGAGGCGGCGCGGGGACTCTTTGCCGAGCTCGTGAGCGACCCGGGGGCGCCGCTCGGCCAGCGCCAACGGGCGGCGGAGCTGCTGTTGAGCCTTGGCGGAGACCTGGAGGCCGCATTGGCGGGTAACATCCAGTCGGCCGACTGGGATGACGCCGACGCGGCCGGCGGGAGCACGACCGAATGAGGCGTTCCGCACCCACGCGGGCCGCGCGAAGCGCCCTGTTCGGCCTCTGCCTCCTGCTCGGGCTCGCTGGCTGCGACACCGTGTCGGAATTGATGGGCGAAGGCGAGCCTCCGCCGGTTCCGGGCGAGCGGCTCTCGGTGATCTCCCTCGAGCGACAGCTGGAGCCGGACCCCGGTGCCGAGGCGCTTACGGTGCGCCTGCCGCCGCCCTATGTGAACGAGAACTGGCCCCAATCGGGTGGCTACCCGCACCACGCTATGCACCATCTCGCCGCGGCGGACACCCTCGCCGTACGCTGGCGCGCCAGGATCGGCCGCGGCACGGACGACGACGGCCCGGCTCTTTCGACGCCCGTGGTCGCCGACGGGCGGGTCTTCACCATGGATACGAGGAGCCTGATCTCGTCGTTCGATGCCGATACGGGCGCCAGGTTGTGGACCGCCGACATGCTGCCGGAAGAGGATGACGAGGGCGGGTTCGGCGGCGGACTGGCGCTGGCCGGCGGCTGGCTGTTTGCGACGACGGGCCTCGGCCATGTGCTCGCGCTGGACGCGGAGACCGGCGCCTTGCAGTGGCGGCATTCGATCGGCGTGCCCATGCGCGCGCCGCCCTTGGTCTACGGCGGCCGCGTCTTTGCCGTGAGCCACGACAACCGGCTCTGGGCCCTGGATGCGCGGAGCGGCGCAGTGCAATGGAGCCACGCGGCGATAGAGGAGAGTGCCGGATTTCTCCGGGGTGCCAGCCCGGCTGCGGAGGGCGGTGTCGTCGTCGCACTCTTCTCGTCGGGCGAGCTCACGGCGCTTCGGGTCGAGAACGGACGCACCATCTGGGCCGACATCCTCTCGGTCCAGGGCGTTCGTATCGGCGCCATCGCCACCTTCAACGACATCGACGGCAATCCCGTGATCGACCGGGGCGTGGTGTTCGCGATCGGCCACGGTGGACGCATGGTCGCCATCGACGAGCGCAGCGGCCGGCGTTTCTGGGAGCGGGACATCGCCGGTCTCGACACGCCGTGGGTCGCCGGCGACTTCATATTCGTGTTGACCGCAGACGGCGAGCTCCTCTGCATCGCGCGAGAGAGCGGCGCCATCCTCTGGGTGCGGCCGCTGCCGCGCTACGAGGACCCGGAGGAGCGGGAAGATGCGATCTTCTGGACCGGCCCGGTGCTCGTCGGCGATCGCCTGATCGTGGCGGGCTCGGACGGCAGGGTGCTCGCGATCTCACCCTACGACGGTCGCGTTCTTGGCGGGCGCAACGTCGGGGGCGCCGTGCGCCAGCCGCCCGTGGTCGCCGATCGGACGCTCTTTATCGTGACCGACGACGCGGATCTGATCGCGTTCCGCTGAGGTCTCCGGTGGCCTTCACCGTCGCCATCGTGGGCCGCCCCAATGTCGGCAAGTCGACGCTCTTCAACCGGCTGGTGGGCAGGCGCGCGGCCCTCGTCG
>JAPPKP010000320.1 GCA_028819955.1 Rhodospirillaceae bacterium
GACTTCACGTTCTCCACCACGTTCTGCGAGGCCGCGTGCGCCGGCGCGCCGGACTCGGCGAAGGCGCCGCCCTCCGCGATCACGTCGTTCTGCAGGTCCTGGATGATGAGCGCGCTGCGCGCGGGGTCCAGTTCGAAGGCCATGGCTCCCTCCCCTACATGTAGGCCAGGCGATTGCCGGCGACCTTGAGCGCGATCCGGTAGACCGAGGTCGAGCAGGTGCAGTAGAGTTCGTTCCACCCGGTGCCGCCCCAGTTGAGGTTGGCCGAGTGCTCCGGCATCCCGATCACGCCGAGGTGCTCGCCGTCCGGCGCGAAGACCCAGAAGCCGCGCGGGCCGGTGACGTAGACGTTGCCGTGCTCGTCGCACTTCATGCCGTCGACCACGCCGTTCTCCAGCACCCCGTCGCCGATGTTCTCGGCGAAGATGCGGCTGTTGGAGAGCGAGCCGTCCTCGCCCACGTCGAACATCCGTATGTGGGCGCGGGTGGTGTCGTTGACGTAGAGGATGCTCTCGTCCGGCGTGAAGCAGAGGCCGTTCGGCTGGTCGAAGTCGTCGGCCTCGCAGTGGAGCTCGCCGTTCGGCGCGATGCGGAAGAGTGCCTGGAAACCCAATTCGCGCTCGCGCTCCAGGCCGAAGACCGGCATGCGACCGTACCACGGATCGGAGAAGTAGACCGAGCCGTCGGACTTCACCACCACGTCGTTGGGGCTGTTCAGCTCCTTGCCCTGGTAGTGCGAGGCCAGCACCTGGCGCTCGCCCGACGGCGTCTCACGCGCCAGCACGCTGGTCACGTGCTCGCAGATGTAGAGGTTGAGGTCGGCATCCAGCGTCATGCCGTTGCCCTTGTTGTTGGGGTGGCGCACGTCGCTCGCGCCGTCCGCCGCGCTCCAGCGCCGGCGCGTGTCCTCCGGGATGTCGCTGAAGTAGAGGCACTGCTCGCCGGGGTGCCAGATCGGCCCCTCGGTGAAGGTGAAGCCCGTGCAAATCCGGTCGACGGTGGCGTCCTCGGCCACGAGATCCAGCAGCCGCGGTGAATTGACCTCGATCATCTTCTCATCTCCCTTTGCGGCGACGCGCCCCGCCTGTGCCCGGCGGCGGGGCGATCCTATCACGGCACGGTTCGGATGCTATGCCGCGCCGGCACCGATGATGGCGTCGGCATCGACCTCGACCAGCATCTCCGGCGAGACCAGCGCCGCGACTTCCACCAAAGTCGAGCACGGGAAGTCGCCCGTGAAGAACTCCCGCCGCGCTTCGAGGAAGGCCGGGCGGTCGCGCTCCAGGTTCGAGAGATAGACCCGCATCCGCACGATGTCGGCAAGGCTGCCGCCGGCCGCTTCCAGGTAGTGCCGGATGTTGCGGAAGATGATGCGCGACTGCTCGCCCGGGTCGCCCACTGCGAGCACGTTGAAGTCCGCGTCCACCGCCACGAGCCCCGCGACGTAAACCTGGTTGCCGCAGCGCAGGCAGTTGGACCAGAGGCCGGGAGCCGGCTCGGCCACGTGGGGCGTCAGCACGCGTTCGATCGCCATTGTCGTATGTCCTCTCCGTTTCCTGTGCCCACGGGCTGCGACCGGGAACCGGTCACAGCCGATAGAGTCGCCGCGCGGTGCCCGCGAATATCTGCGCCCGGTCCGCCTCGCTCAAGTGGACCAGCGCCTTTCGGTAGGCGCCGATCAGGCTCGCGTAATCGGTCCACAGCTTCTCGATCGGGAAGTTGCTGCCCCAAAGGCAGCGCTCCGGCCCGAAGAGCTCGACGGTTTCGCGCACCGTGCGCTCGATATGGGCCTCATCGACCCGGTGGATGAAGGTGCCGAGCCCCGAGAGCTTGACGGAGACGCTGGGCACCGCGGCGAGCCTTTCCATGCCCTCGCGCCAGGCCTGCCAGCCCTCAGGTGTCAGGTCTTCGGGCATGCCGCAGTGGGCGAGCACCATCGGCACCTCGGGATACGCCTCGGCAAGGGCGTCGCCGTCCGCCATCTGCGCGGTGAAGATTTGCAGCTCAAAGACAAGGCCGTGCTCGGCCAGCAGCCCGACGTTGCGACGCAGCGCCGGGTCGTTCATTACCGCCGGGCCGGCGGCGAAGCGGTACTGCTCGTTCTCGTGCCAATGAAGCTGCATGCGGATGCCGCGCAGCAGCGGGTACTGGGTCTGCGCCTTGAGCGCGTCCCCGACGTCCGGGTCGCGCAGGTCGGCATAGCCCACGATGGCGTGGGGGTAGCCGGTGCGGTCGGCCTCCGCCTGCACCCACGCCACCTCGTCGACGGCACGCGCGGGCGCCCAGTTGGCCTGCACGTAGACCGACTGCGCGATGTCGCTCCCCTCGATGTCGCCGAGGTATTCTTCGATCGCGTAGTCGCGCCGGATCGGCTCGTAAGGGCCGAAGATGCGCGGCTGCATCGGCCCCATGAGCCACGGCAGGTCGCGTTGGCGCCAGATGTGGTGGTGAGCGTCGACGATCCGGTTCATTGTGCCCACATGGTGGCCTGAGAAGGACGCGGGCGCCAGGGTAACCAATGGAGGAAATCCGATTGACGACAAACTTAGTTTGACTTAGTTTAGTTGCATGCGGACCGTCAACATCCATCACGCGAAGACCCATCTGTCGCGCCTCGTTGAGGAAGCGGCCGGCGGGGAAGAGATCGTCATCGCCAAGCACAACCGGCCGGTGGCGCGTCTTGTCGCGCTGGAGACTTCGGCGCGCCCACGCAAGCCCGGCGGCTGGGAGGGGCAGGTCTGGATGGCCGATGATTTCGATGCTCCACTCCCAAAGGAGCTGGAGGACGCGTTCTATGGCGGTGACGGCGGCGACCCGCCTGCTGCTTGATACCCACGCGTTTATCTGGTGGCGGAGTGCGCCTACGCGCTTCGGGCCGGCAGCACGGCAAGCCATCGCAGAGGCCGAGACCGTTTACGTCAGTATGGCCTCGGCGTGGGAAGCGGCGATCAAGGTTTCAATCGGAAAGCTCAAGCTCGATGTTCCGTTCGAGGATGGCGTTACAGAGAGCGGGTTTCGACCCCTTCCGATTGGGTTCAGGCATATCGACCACTTGGCAGCACTCCCGTATTTTCACCGCGACCCATTCGATCGCATGTTGATCGCGCAAGCGCTCACCGACGGTCTGACGATCGTCACCGATGACCGCCGTATCGCAAACTATGAAGTGGCGCGGCTGCCGGTCAACGCATGACGCCTGAAATCCAGGAAAGGTAACCCCATGAACAGCATCGACCTGAACGGCAGGCGGGCCATCGTGACCGGCGCGGCCCAGGGGCTCGGGCGTGCCATTGCCGAGCGGCTGCAGGCCTCGGGCGCCGCCGTCTACGTCTGGGATTTCGACCCCGCCGCCATGGCGGAGGCGCGGGCGGACTGGCCGGCGGGCGGCCCGGCCGGGTGGATCGAGGTCGATGTCTCCGACCCGGACGCGGTGGAGGCGGCGCTTCGCGAGACGCGGGCGAGCGCCAGCGGCATCGACATCCTGGTCAACAACGCAGGAATCTCCGGCCCCAACATGCCGACCTGGGAATACCCCGTCGACGATTGGCGCAGGGTCATCGACATCGACCTCACCGGCCCCTTCCTGACGAGTCGCGCCGTGGTGCCGCTGATGAAGGCGGCGGGCTGGGGGCGGATCGTCAACATCGCCTCGGTCGCCGGCAAGGAGGGCAACCCCAACGCGCCTGCCTATAGCGCGGCGAAGGCGGGACTCATCGGCCTCACCAAGAGCCTCGGCAAGGAGCTCGCGGGCTCCGGCGTGCTGGTGAACTGCGTGACGCCCGCCGCCGTGGAGACCCGCATCTTCGACCAGATGACCCAGACCCACATCGACATGATGAAGTCGAAGATTCCGCTCGGCCGCTTCGGCCTGCCGCGTGAGATCGCGGCCATGGTCGCCTGGCTCTGCTCCGAGGACTGCTCGTTCTCCACCGGCGGCGTGT
>JAPPKP010000076.1 GCA_028819955.1 Rhodospirillaceae bacterium
GCTTCCCCGGCTATTACCTGACCGGCGATGCCGGCGTCCTCGACGAGGACGGCTATCTCTGGATCATGAGCCGCACCGACGACATCATCAATGTCGCGGGCCACCGGCTCTCCACCGGTGCCATGGAGGAGGTGCTGGCGGCACACCAGGACGTGGCGGAGTGCGCCGTCGTCGGCGTCGCCGATGCGCTGAAGGGGCAGCTGCCGTTGGGCTTCGTCGTGTTGAAGGCGGGCGTCAACCGGCCGTCGGACGAGATTGTGGTCGAGCTCGTGCGCATGGTGCGCGAGACCATCGGCCCGGTCGCCGCCTTCAAGCAGGCGGTGGTGGTGGACCGGCTGCCCAAGACCCGCTCGGGCAAGATCCTGCGCGGCACCATGGCGAAGATCGCCGACGGCGAGGCGTTCAAGACCCCGGCCACCATCGACGACCCGGCCATCCTGGGCGAGATCGCGGATGCGGTCCAGCCGATCGGCTACGGCGGCGGCCCGCCGGCTGGAGACTGAGCTGGCTCGGGTTTCGGCGAGAGAAACGTGAGCGCGGTTCTGCCGTAGCGGCGCCGGTCTTGCGCCGTGAGCGCCGCCGGCGGCTCGAAGGGGTCGTCCACCCCGTGCTCGACCACGATGGTCGCCTGATCGTCCAGCCAACCGCCTTCTACCAGCGCGCCGAGCGCCGGCGCCGCGAGGCCGGAGCGATAGGGCGGGTCCAGCAGAGCGAGATGGCAGGTCGCGGCCGCCGCCGGCAGACGGGTCGCGTCAGCGGCGATGGCAGTGGCCCGGTCGGCGCAACCCAGGGCCTCAATGTTGGCGCGCAGCACGCCCCGCACGTCGGCTTCGCTCTCGACGGCGGTCAGCGCGGCGGCGCCTCGGGAGAGCGCTTCAAGGCCGAGCGCGCCGGTGCCGGCGAACAGATCGACGACACGGGCGCCGTCGAGCGGCCTCGCCATGCCACCGTGGAGCAGGATGTCGAACAGCGCCTCGCGCACCAGCTCTCCAGTCGGGCGCACGCGCATGCCGGCAGGCGCCCGCAGCCTGCGGCCGCGCAGGCTACCGCCGACGATCCGCACTTGCCGCGCCCCGCTTGCCGCCGAGTTGGTCGCGAAGCACGCGGGGCGGGATTTCGGCGATTTCCCCGCGCCCAAGCCCGCCCAGTTGGAAGGGTCCGTAGGCCGTGCGGATGAGGCGGCTCACCGGCAGACCCAGATGCGCGAGCACGATGCGAATCTCCCGGTTGCGGCCCTCGGCGAGCGCGACGGTGAGCCATGCGTTCTGTCGGTTCTGGCGGTCGAGGCGCGCCTCGATCGGCCCGTAGCGGACGCCATCCACGATGATTCCTTGCCCGAGGGTGGCGAGCGCACTCTCCTCGGGCGCACCGCGCACGCGCACCCGATAGCGCCGCCGCCAGCCCCGCGACGGATGCTCCAACTCGCGGGCGAGCGCACCGTCGTTGGTCAGCAGCAAGAGCCCCTCCGAGTTGAAATCGAGCCGTCCGACGGAGACGACGTAGCCGAGCTGCGTGGTTACCTTCTCGAACACGGTCGGGCGGCCCTGGGGGTCGCCATGGCTGGTGATGAGGCCGGGCGGCTTGTGATAACGCCAAAGCCGTGCGGGCGCAGGTGCCGGCAGGGGCGCGCCATCCACGGTGATGAGGCTGGCGTCATCGACGTTGGTCGCGGGATTGCGCACGATGGCGCCGCCAAGCGCGACCCGGCCGGCGGCGATCAGCCGCTCGGCGTCGCGGCGTGAGCAGAGGCCGGCCCTGGCGATGCGCTTGGCGATGCGCTCCCCGGGCTGGGCCGCGCCCGGCCGCTGGCGCTCAGCTGCCATGCTGTCATCTCTCATCGAAATAGGGGCCGATTATGCCGTGCTCACGCACGTGTGGGTCGCAAATTGCCGCCTTGGGACGGTTCATCGTGGCACGGAGCGTCTCGGCAATCCATGGAGAGAGCAGGCCTAAACCAATTGCGCAAGCCGGGGTCTCGCTCTACTGTCAACGTGCGGCTTCAATCCAGCCGGCACCGCCTGCCGTGCCCGCCCGAGGGGCCGCCACGGCCGGTGGAGGCGGCGCGCCAGCAAAGCGGGGCGAGCCGGCGGCAGCGCCGCAATCGAATAGCGGAGGAAGGAATGTTCCGACGCAAAGGCGGAGACCAGGAAGAGGACGGCCGGGGTCAGGAGAGCGGCGATGAGCGCCGCGCGCCCACCGTCGTTGTCGAAGGAACGCGACGGAACGTACCTAATAAGACCGTCGTCTTTCACCCGGATGTACCGCGGGGTGCCCCCGACCCCGTGCCGGCGGATGCGCCGGGGCGCGTGGAGAGCGACCCCAAGCGGCTGACGGTCGGGCGGGAAACGACCATCAGCGGCGGCACGGTCCTCGATTGCGAGCGTCTGACCGTCGAGGGAACGGTCGAAGCTACGATGCCCGAAGGGCGCCTGCTCGAGATCGTGAAGGGCGGCATGTTCAAGGGCACCGTCACGGTGGATAGCGCCGACATCGCGGGCTCATTCGAGGGCGAACTCAAGGTAAAGAAGAGGCTCTTCATCCGGGCGTCGGGCCGGGTCACGGGAACCGTCCGCTACGGGCAGTTCGAGGTCGAGCGGGGCGGGCGTATCGAAGGGAAAGCCCAGTACGATCCGGCGGACCGCGAAGCCGACCTTCAGCCGGTGGCAATGCCGCATGCCCTTGAGGAACAGGCGACAGCCGAGGAGGGCTCGGACGCCGACGAATTGCGACCAAGCACGAGCCCGGTCGATCTTCCGTCCGTGGCTGCGTCCACCAAGCTGCGCGCCGATTAGCGCTCAGACTAAGTCGTCTTGCCCTTGTAGCGGCAGAGGTCGCGCACGACACAGGCCGGGCAATCCGGCGTCCTTGCCTTACAGACGTAGCGCCCGTGCAGGATCAGCCAATGATGCGCGTGCTGCTTGAAGCGCGCGGGCACGACGCGATTGAGGCCGTCCTCCACCGCGCGCGGGGTCTTGCCCGGTGCGAGGCCGCTGCGGTTCGCGAGCCGGAAGATGTGGGTGTCGACCGCAATGGTCGGCTCGCCGAAGACCGTGTTGAGCACCACGTTCGCGGTCTTGCGGCCGACGCCGGGGAGCGCCTCGAGCGCCGCCCGTTCGCTCGGCACCGCGCCGCCGTGTTTCTCCACCAGCGCCTGGCTTAGCGCGATCACGTTCTTGGCCTTCATGTTGTAGAGGCCGATGGTCTTGATGTGCTCCTTGAGGCGCTCCTCGCCAAGGGCGAGCATCTCCGCCGGCGTCTCGACCTCGGCGAAGAGCGCCTTGGTCGCCTTGTTGACGCCCTTGTCGGTCGCCTGCGCAGACAGCACCACGGCGACGAGCAGCGTAAAAGGATTTCGGTAGTCGAGCTCGGTGGTCGGCGCCTCGATGCGCGCGGCGAGACGCTCGAAGAACTCGGTGATCGCTGCCTTTTTCATGGCACACCGAGAGTAGCCCGCCGGCCGGACGGGGCAAGGGTTCGACCTGCGATTGACTCGTCACGGCGGCGAGCGGCACACTCTGAAAGCGAGAACCAACCGCTGAATTCCGAAGCATAAGAGGAGGGAGACTGGTGAGGATCAGGGCAACGAAACGCCTCGCCCGCTGGGCGGTTGCCGCCGGCGTGGGTATCGGACTCGCCGCCGGCGTGACTGCCGACAAGGCCGAGGCCAAGACCGAGGACGGCAAGTTCCTCGTCTATTACAGCATGAGCTACGTCGGCAACGCGTGGCAGACGGAGGCCAAGAATACCGTCATCGCCATGGCCAAGGCGCCGCAGTATCGGGATCGGGTCGAGCTCCGAGTCCAGGCCTCTGGCCCCGATGCGCAGAAGCAGATCCAGCAGATGAACGCGATGATCGCGGCCGGCGCAGATGCCATCGTGGCCTTCCCGATCTCGCCGACGGCGCTCAACAAGGTCATCAGGA
>JAPPKP010000443.1 GCA_028819955.1 Rhodospirillaceae bacterium
GCGGATGCCGTCCTCGGCGCGGCGCACCTCGATACAGCCCGGCACCTCGGTGTGGAAGGCGACGCGCCAGTACCAGCCGTTGGCGCCCATATACATGAGCCGCCCGCCGCGCTGCTGATAGGCGTGCATCGCATCCCACATCGACTTCGAGTGGTACTCGGGATGCGAGCCGGTGAGGACCACATTGTAATCCTGGATCGCCGCCAGGCCCTCGTAGTGCAGGTCCTCGTCGGTGACGACATCATACTCGAAGCCCTTCGCCTCCAGCCACTCGGTCAGGTGCGTGTCGGCGTTGAATTGCCAGAGCGTGGATTCGGTGCCGCCGATCCATTCCAGCACCTTCGGGCGGAAGTTCAGGACCGGTCTGAGCCGCGAGGAGTAGCAGATCCCGCTGCCGTCGATGTGGCTGTCGTAGAGCGAGGTGCCGTACTCCCGGTGCTCGCTGCGCTGCAGGTTCTTCTCGTTCAGCACCGTCAGCCGGCCGGTGAGAATCTGTGCCGCCCCCATGTTGGTGGACATGTTGGTGTTGGCGTAGGCCATGTAGCTCACGGTGGGCAGCAGGAAGCAGATCTTCGCGGTCGGCGCGCCGCGCGGTGCGCGCACGGCGAAGGGGATGTACTCCTCGCCACCGCCCTCGCCCCGGAGCCTCGCGGCATAGACCCCGCTCTTCAGCCGCTTCGGGCAGGTGAGCGAGAAATCGACCTCCCAGCGCGCGTCGTAGACGTCGTCCTCGTGGAAGTGGATCGCACCGTACTGCTCCGGCGCGTTCTGCCAGTTCATCTCGCTGCCGTCCCAACGACAGCCGGTGACGGCGCGCGTCGGCAGGTTGACGAGGCTGCCGTGCAGCGCGTTGGCCGAGAGGTCGGTCGTCGTCGTGGTCGTGATGCCCTGGGAGAAGTCCCAGGCTCCGACGATCGAGGTGGCGAGCGCGCCCTCCGCAGGACGGGTCTTGGCAAGCTCCATCTCTGCCGGGGTCAGCACGCGGTTCGCGATGCGCGGGCTGTCGATACGCCCGTTGTAGAAGCCGCCGCAGACGGTCCGCCCCTTGTCGACGCGCTTGAAGTAGGCACCCATGGTGAGCGGCGCGTCGTGCCTGCCCGGCCCGCTCAGCGCGGATTTCTTCTTCAGGACGCGGGCGTGGTTGACGTTCGGGTAGTCGTTGAGCGGCTGCTGCACCAGCGAGATCTGCTTGGTCTCGGCGTTGTAGGCCGCGGCGACGAAGTACCACTGGTGCGGGATCAGCGGCCGGTTGGTGGCTGTCGTCTCGATGTTGCCCTCGCCGTCGCCGAGGCAGAGCGCCAGCGAGCCGTCCTGCTTGGTGATGATGAGGGCAGCGCCCGCCTTGTCGCGGTCGCGCCAGTTGGAGATCAGCGCCTGGGTGCCGCGATCGGGCGTCGTCGGCCAGATGAAGGCCTGGAAGGTGAAGCTCTCCAGGGCCTGAATCGCGGGGTGGGCCGGCACCTCCATGAAGGAGCCGTCGTAGCAGATCTGCTTGCGCCCCTTGTGGGTGCCACTGGCGCTGGTCCTGACCACCTGCTCCTTGACGCCTGGGCCGTCGGGGTTCTCGTCGCCGCAGATCAGGCGGACGATGTCGCACTTGTAGGAGGGGGCTTCGGAACTCACCATGAAGTTGATGGTCTCACCCGGTGTCACGCTGACGCGGTCGGCATAGCCCGCGATTCTGTTCATGTAAGGCTCCCCCACCGCCGGACGGCGGCTCGTCGATCGTCGTGAAGGCCGCGCGCGCGGCGGTTACTCAGGCAGCGCCTTGCCGGTGTGCTGCTTCCAGCGCAGGCGGAAGACGTAGCGCTCGGCGTCGTCGATGTTGTCGAAGGTCTTGTCGAGCAGCTTGACCGGCTTGCCGCGCACGCCCGAGAGCTGGGCCAGGCGCCATTCGCGGCCGGGCTTGGTGCAAACGAGGCAGTGCTTGCCCTTCACGTCGGCGCCCCTCAGCGTGTTGAGCACCCGCTGCAGGTCGGGGCTGTGGTGGCCAATCGGGTTGGCCATGAACTCGTCGACGACGTAAAGGTCCTTTTCCGTGACTTGATAGGCCATCGGCTGCTCCCTATCGCGCGCTGCCCGCGTGTTCCCAAAAAAGCGGTGGGATTAGAGCGCGAAGCACCGGGCGAGACAACACCCGCGTTGGCGTCGCTCAGCGTTCCGGGACGCCTCCTTGGGCGACACGCCGCGCGATGAACTCGTCTAGCTCCTCGGCGATGGCGGGGTCGAGCGGCGGCGCCTCATAGTCGGCGAGGAGCTGCTTCCAGATGCGCGTGGCCCGGTCCGACGTCTCGACCGCGCCCGCGTCGCGCCAGTTCTCGAAATTGCGCCAATCCGAGAGCATCGGCCGGTAGAAGGCGGTTTCGTAGCGTGCCATCGTGTGGTCGCAGCCGAAGAAGTGGCCGCCGGGGCCGACCTCGGCGATGGCCTCGAGTCCCAGCTCTTCCCCGCTGGTATCCAGCGGCTTCAGGAACGCCTGCATCATCTGAACCATTTCGGCGTCCATGATGAACTTCTCGTAGGAGGCGCAGAGCCCTCCTTCGAGCCAGCCGAAGCCGTGGATGATGTAGTTGGCCTGGGCGAGCACGACCGGCCAGATCGACATCTGCGATTCGTATGCCGCCTGAGCGTCGGCAGCGTTGGACGCCGTGGCGTTGGAAGAACGCCAGGGGATGCCGTAGCGTCGCGCGAGCTGGCCGGTGGCGATGGTCGCCTTGGCGTATTCCGGCGTTCCGAAGGCGGGCGAGCCGGATTTCATGTCCACGTTCGAGGTGAAGCTCCCGTAGACCGCCGGCGCACCGGGATTGACGCACTGGGAGAAGACGATCCCGGCGAGCGCCTCGGCATTCTGGAGCACGAGTGCGCCTGCGACGTTGATCGGCGCCATGGCGCCCGAGAGAGTGAACGGGGTGTAGACCACCGGCTGATTCAGCTCCGCCATCACGATCGCGCCTTCCAGGAGCCCGCCGTCGTAGATCAATGGCGAGTTGGAATTGACGACGGTGTGGATCGAAGGCTGGTGCATGAGGTCGTCGCGACCGATGCCGCGCGCGATGCGCGCGATCTCGATCGCATCCGCCATTCGCTCGCGGCCAATCGCATAGCCGAAGACGGGCTTGTCGGTGAGCGTGACCGACGCGGCCACCGCGTGCAGATGCCGCGTGCGAACCGCCAGGTCGATGGGCTCCACGGGGTAGCCTGCCAGCGCGTGCACCGCGTTGAGCGCGTGACAGAGTCGGATGAGATTCTTGTAGTCCTCGAAATTGCCGGTGACGCGGCCTCGCTCCCGATCCGACACGTTGGGCGCGGAGCCGACACTGCCCCAGATGGATTTGTTACCGCCGAATTCCAGATCCCGATGGCTGGAGCGACCGTGCAGGATGAACCTGCGCGGCACCGTTTTGAGCTTGTCCTCGACGAAAGCCGGATCGAAATGGACCCGTTTGCCGTCTTCGCCGACCGTTGCACCTGCGTTTCGCAGGATTTCCACCGCCTCCGGCAGCTGGAATTCCATGCCGTTGTCGCGAAGAACCCGCAGGGAGGCATGGTGAAGGGCCTCGACCTGATCGTCGGAGAGCACCCTCATCGGGGCGTAGGGATTGGGGACCTGCCCGAAGGGCAATTGCTCGACAGCGTTTCGGTTTGCAACCCGCCGGCCGCGGCTCCTGGCTCGAGCCATCCCTATCGCCCCTCGACTATCCCGCGCAGACCATGCCTGTAGTGAGAAATGCGGTCCAGGACTATTCGCTGCGCTCCAGCCGCCGCCGACGCTGGACGATCAGGAACATGTAGCCGCCGAAGAGAATGACGATGGCGCCGAACACCGAGAGCGCGCCCATGGTCGGAATCATCGGCGTGTAGCCGGAGCCCATCTTGGTATAGAGCCACTCGGTCACCGTGCTGTCGGCGCCGGTGGTGAA
>JAPPKP010000019.1 GCA_028819955.1 Rhodospirillaceae bacterium
AGGCGTCCAGGTTCTTGCCGATCATCCGCATCAGGAAGATCGCGACGATGTTGGCCAGGATGATGGCGATGATCCCGCCGGCCGCCCCGCCGCCGACATCGAAGTGCAGGAGCGACTGGGCATAGATCAGGAAGGTCAGGTTGGTGGATGCCGTGCCGGGGCCGCCGTTCGTGGTCACCAGAATCTCGGCGAAGATCGACAGCAGGAAGATCGTCTGGATCAGGATCACCACCGTGATGGCGCGCGAGAGATGCGGCAGCACGATGAACAGAAAGCGGTTCCAGTAGTTCGCCCCGTCCATCTCCGAGGCTTCGAGCTGCTCGCTGTCGAGCGACTGCAGGGCGGTGAGCAGGATCAGGGTGGCGAACGGCAGCCACTGCCAGCTCACCATCAGGATGATCGAGAAGAGCGGCGCGTGCGCGAGAAAATCGAAAGGCTCCAGCCCGAGCCCCTTGGCGGCATGCGCGAACAGGCCCGAGACCGGGTTCATGAACATGTTCTTCCACACCAGTGCCGAGACCGTCGGCATGATGAAGAAGGGCGCGATCACCAGGACGCGCACGATCCCCCGGCCCCAGAAGGGCTGATCGAGCAGCAGTGCCAGCAGCACGCCGCCGATGACGGTGATCGCCAGAACGCCGACGACGAGCACCAGGGTGTTCCTGAGCGCGTCGAAGAAGGCGGGGTCGGTCAGAAAGAAGCGGTAATTGGTCAGGCCGGTCCATTGTTCCATGCCCGGCGTGAGCAGGTTGTAGCGCAGCAGCGAGAAATAGACCGTGAGCCCAAGCGGGATGAGCATCCAGCCCAGAAGCAACAGGACTGCGGGAGAAATCATCAGCCGCGCATGCACTCGGGAGTGTTGCGTCGGCATGGGACGATTCTCTCGATTGCGTCGGTTCCGGTGGGGACCGGTGCGCCGGCCCCCACCGGATCGAAGGCAGCTAAGCCTAGTTGATGTACCCCGCCTTCGTCATTTCACGAACGGTCAGCGACTGCGCGTTCGCCAGCGCCTCTTCGGCGCTGACGGTTCCGGCGAGCGCGGCCGAGAACTGCTGGCCGACTGCGGTCGCGATGCCCTGGAACTCGGGGATCGCAACGAACTGCACGCCGACGTAGGGCACCGGATCGACCGTCGGGTTGGTCGGGTCCGCCGAGTTGATGCTGTCCAGCGTCATCTTGGCGAACGGCACCTTGGCGTACTCGGGATTCTCGTAGAGCGAGGTGCGGGTGCCCGGCGGCACGTTCGCCCAGCCCTCCTTCGAGGCCACGAGCTCCAGATAGTCCTTCGACGTCGCCCAGGCGATGAACTTCTTGGCGGCCTCGACCTTCTCGGAGCCCGCCGGGATCGCCAGCGACCAGGCCCAGAGCCAGTTGCTGCGCTTGCCGAGGCCGTTATCGGGCGCGAGCGCGAAGCCGACCTTGTCATGCACGACCGAGTCGTTCGGATTGGTCACGAAGGACGCGGCGACGGTGGCGTCGATCCACATGCCGCACTTGCCGGTCTGGAACAGCGCGAGGTTCTCGTTGAAGCCGTTGGACGAGGCGCCTGGAGGGCCGGCATCGGCCATCAGGCCGAGGTAGAAGTTCAGCGTGTCCGACCAGGCCTGGCTGTCGAACTGCGGGTTCCAGTTCTCGTCGAACCAGCGCGCGCCGAAGCTGTTGGAGGTGGCGGTGATGAAGGCCGCGTTCTCGCCCCAGCCGGCCTTGCCGCGCAGGCAGACGCCGTAGACCTCGTTGTCCTTGTCGGTCATGGCGCGGGCGGCCTGGGCGATGAAGTCCCAGGTCGGCGCTTCCGGCATCTCGAGCCCGGCCTTCTCCATCAGGTCGGTGCGGTACATCACCATCGAGCTCTCGCCGTAGAAGGGCGAGGCATAGAGCTCGCCATCCACGGTGAGCCCGCCCCGGATCGCCGGCAGCAGGTCATCGATATCGTAGCTCTCGGGCAGATCGTTCAGGCCGACCAGCCAGCCCTGCTTGCCCCAGATCGGGACCTCGTAGGTGCCGATGGTCATGATGTCGTACTGGCCGCCCTTGGTGGCAATGTCGGTGGTGACGCGCTGGCGCAGGATGTTCTCCTCCAGCGTCACCCACTCCAGTTCGATGCCCGGATTCTTGGCCGTAAAGTCGTCGGTCAGACCCTGCATGCGGATCATGTCGCCATTGTTGACGGTAGCGATCGTCAACGTCTCGGCAGCCGCTGCCGTTGCCAGGAGGCAGGTGGCAGCGGCGGCGCCCATTAGGGTACCAAGCTTGATCTTCATCGCTTTCTCTCCATGCTCGTATTGAGCAATTGCTATTGAGCCGGGCAAATACTCATTCAGTTGGTTCCAAGAGTCAACGCCAATTGCAGCCCACGCGGCAGTGAGCCGCGGGACCCGATTCGGTTCAAAGGGTCATTCCGGGGAAGCCTGCGCCAGAACAGCCTCGGCCGTCGCTTCGTCGGTCACCAGCGCGTTGATGAGCTGGCCGCGCAGTGCCCCGAGAATCGCCGCGACCTTGACCTCGCCGGCAGCGAGCCCGATCACCGGGCGCGGGTTGGCGGGCACCAGCGGCGCGCTCGACACCCGATCGTTGGTCAGGCCCTCGATCAGCTTGCCTCCGGAATCGAAGACCCAGCCGACGATCTCGCCAACCGCTCCCAGGCGGATGAGCGCCCGGCTCTCCTCGTGGGTGATGAACCCGTCCACCGTCAGCGGCGCCGAGCCATCGATATGGCCGATCCCGACGAAGGTCGCGTCGGCGTCGGCGCACAGCCCGAGCGTCTTCGCGACCGGTTCCTGGCTGTGCAGGATGGGGAGTTCGGCCGGCTTGCGCACCAGCACGGGGAGCGGCATCGGGTTATGCCGCCCGCCGACGCGCTCGGCCATGCGCACCACGACGTTGTAGGCGGTGGCGGAGCCATCGGGCATCGTGTTGCCGACCAGCGAAACGAGGTGATGCTGCGGGCAGTCCATCGGCGGCAGCTGCTCCACGCAGGCGCGCAGGACGCGCCCCGTCCCCACCGCGATGACCTTGGGCGTCTTGGTATCGAGATGCTTCTGCATCTCGGCAGCGCCGGCGATGGCAACGCCGGTGATCGACTCGGGCGCACCCGGATCCGTCGGCACGATCTCGCAGGATTGCAGGTCGAACCGCTGGCTCAGTTGCCCCGACAGCTCCATGCACCGCGCGATGGGGTGATCCAGCCGGAACTTGATCAGCTTCTCGCTGACCGCCAACGATACCAGCCGCTGCGCAGACTGCCGCGACACACCCAGTTTTTGGGCGATCTCGTCCTGGGTATTGCCCGCGACGTAGTAGAGCCATCCAGCCCGGGCCGCGTCGTCCAGTCGGTTGCCGCCGTTGCTTCTGGCCATGGTCGCCCTGTCACGCCTTCAACTCTGGCGCCAATACGTAAAATCGGTCCCAGTTGTCAAAAACCGTTACACCCGCCGGCGTTTCGTCGCGCGCCCGAGCGGTATCGGCGATGTGCGACGCGCCTACGTAGCGCCAGACGTTCATGCCTGCCGCCAACCCCGCTTCGATCCCCGCAGCGCTGTCCTCGATCACCAGGCAGCGCTCCGGCAGCGTCGACATCTCGCGGGCGGCAAACAGGAAGAGGTCGGGCGCCGGCTTTCCGTTCGCAACCTGAGAGGCCGTGAAGACATCGGCGCCGAAATGGTCCGTGAGCCCGACAGCCTCCAGCGTATGGGCCACGCGCGGCGCGCTCGAGCTGGTCGCGACACAGGCGGCGCAGGTCAGTTGACCCAGCACGTCGAGGAATCCGGGCGTGGTCTGCAGGCTGTCCGCGAAGGCCTCTTTGAGCGCGGCGCGGTAATCGCTCACGAACGTGGCGGGCAGCGCTACTCCGAAACGCTCACCGATGATGTCGGCCACGACGGGGAAGCTCTTGCCGACGAAGTTGCGAAAGACGTA
>JAPPKP010000438.1 GCA_028819955.1 Rhodospirillaceae bacterium
CGGTGCCGTCGCGGGCGCCGTCGAAGAGGCCCATCGCGCCCTCGCCGATGACGAGATCGGCGCCCGCACTGAGCGCCGCTGCCCGGCGCGCGAGCGTCTCCGGCCGCATCGCCCAGGGATCGAGATTGACGCAGTCGTGGCCGGTGGCGAGCCGGTGATAGCCTGGGTCGATGTAGTCGGGGCCTGCCTTTAAGCCACGGGCAGCGAGGCCGCGTTCGCGGAAGTGCGCCAGCAATCCCGCGCACAGCACGGTCTTGCCGCTGCCCGACGCCGGCGCGGCGAGGATGAGACCGGAGGCCAAGGCGGCTCAGCCCGCGAGCACGCGATCGATGTCGAGCGCGATCTGGGTGGGTCCCTGGGTCGGCACGTAATGCTGGATGAATTCGCCGTCCGGCCCCATCAGGTAGAACAGCGACGTGTGGTCGACGAGATAGTTGGCGTCGTCCGGCCCTGCCGCCTGCGAGCGCCGCGTGATGCCGAAGGACAGAAGCGCGTTCTCTACCTGCTCCTCCGTGCCGGTAAGCCCGATCAGGTCGGGAAGCTGAGCAACATAGTCGGCGAGCTGCTCCACCGTGTCGCGCTGCGGATCGACAGTGATGAAAATCGGCTGCACCGCATGCTCCTGCGCCCTCAGATCCTCGATCACCTGCACCATGACCAGCATGGCGGACGGGCAGACGTCGGGGCACCAGGTGAAGCCGAAATAGATCAGCGAGTGGGCGCCGTGGAAGTCCTCGTCGGTGCGCGGTGTGCCGGTGTGATCGAGCAGCTCGAAATTGCCGGTGACCTGTTCCGGCGCCACGGCCATGCGGGAGACGTGGCCTTGGCTTTGGTTGAAACCACCGAAAAACGAGCCCTCGCCATCCATTTGCGTGTAGATCAGGATCGCACCGATCACCACGATCCAGAGCACTGGGTTGCGTCCCAGCGGCGACGGCCTGCCGCCTCGGTTCTGCTGATCGCCGCCTCCGGGCTGCGGGCCGAAGCCGAAATTCTTCAACATGGGCTGCAGGTGCGTGGTGGAAGAGCCTCAATTTGCCAGACTAGCCCCGGTACGGCCCGCGCGGAAAGAAGAATTCGCCACGTTCCGGCTCGCTTCAACCAGCGGCGCGGCGCCAGTGCCGGGCAAGCGCCGCGGCCGCCTCGGCGCGGGCGTCCACCGTCGCTGCGGGGTCCAGCGCCCTGCGGAGCCGCACCACGTCGCCCACGACGACGAGGCAGGGCGCCTCGATACCCGCTCGCTCGGCAGCTGCCGCCGCCTCGGCCAGCGGCGCCTCGACCACGCGCTCGGCTCCGGTGGTGGCGTGGCTGATGAGCGCCACCGGTGTCTCGCCCCCAAGGCCGCTCCGGGTGAGCCGCTGGGCGATCGCGTCGAGCTGGCGGAGCGCCATGTAGAAGATCAGCACCGGTGCGCCTTGGGCGATCGCCCGCCAATCCAGCCCGTCGGGTACGCCGCCTGCCGCGTCGTGGCCGGTGAGCAGCGTCACCGCCGAATTCGTGGTGCGATGGGTCATGGGAATGCCGGCCGCGGCCAGGCCTCCGGCGGCGGTGACGCCCGGAACGAGGCGAAAGGGGATGCGGGCGGCAGCCAGCGCCAGCGCCTCCTCCCCGCCCCGGCCGAAGACGAAGGGATCGCCGCCCTTGAGGCGGAGTACGCGCCGACCTTGCCGGGCGAGCCGGATCAGCCGGCCGCAGATGTCGGGCTGGCGCGCCGACGGCTTGCCGCCCCGCTTACCGGCGTATTCGAGCGCAGCCCCCGGCCGGGCCAGCGCCAGAACCTCGGGCGAGACCAGAGCGTCGTAGATGACGCAATCGGCCTCGGTCAGCGCGTGTGCGGCATGCAGGGTGAGCAGTCCCGGATCGCCGGGGCCAGCGCCCACGAGCCAGACGGAGCCCGGCTCGATCGTGGGCAGCGCCGGTCTGCGCGGGTGCGGAGAGCGATCGTCCATCGCCGCACTCTACACCGCCTGACCGCCTGCGCGGTATAACCGGCGGAATGACTGATGGATCATCGAGCAGCGGCGCGCTTCGGCGGGGCTGGACCACAGGTGCCTGCGCCGCGGCGGCGACCCGCGCGGCTTACACGGCGCTGGTTACGGGGCGCTTCCCCGACCCGGTCTCGGTGACGCTGCCGGGCGGCCAGGAGCCCTCCTTCCCGCTGGTGCTGGCGGAGCGTGGTGAGAACCACGGGCGTGCAGGCG
Organism: Rhodospirillaceae bacterium; assembly: GCA_028819955.1. The sequence continues at coordinate 2,202 of JAPPKP010000438.1, forward strand.
TGCGCAAGGATGCGGGCGACGACCCGGACGTGACCCACGGCGCGCTGGTCGAAGCCTGGGTGAGGCCTGCACCTGCGGGCGCCGGCGTCGTGTTCCGGGCGGGCGAGGGTGTCGGTATCGTGACCAAGCCGGGCCTCAGCCTCGCGGTGGGCGAGCCTGCGATAAACCCGGCGCCACGCCAGATGATCGCTGCGATGCTGGACGTCCTCGCACCCGCGTTGGACGGGCCGGCCGACGTCTCCGTCGCCATCGCCATCCCGGACGGGCGCCGGCTTGCGCGGCAGACGATGAACGGCCGCCTCGGCGTCGTCGGCGGGCTCTCGGTGCTCGGCACATCGGGCATCGTCAAGCCCTACTCCTGCGCCGCGTGGATCGCTTCGATCCGGCAAGGGATCGATGTGGCCGCCGCCGCCGGCACCCCCCACCTCGCCGCCGCGACGGGACGGGTCTCTGAACAGGCGGCGCAGGCGCTGTACGGCCTCGACGAGGCGGCGCTGATCGACATGGGCGATTTCGCGGGCGCCACGCTGAAGCTGATCCGGCACAAGCCGGTGTCGCGGCTCACCGTCGCCGGCGGCTTCGGCAAGATCAGCAAGCTCGCCGACGGCCACATGGACCTGCATTCGCAGCGCAGCAGCGTCGACCGCGAGGGCCTTGTCCGCCGTCTGGCGGCTCTGGGTGCGACCGAGACAACATTGGCGCAAGCCGAAGCCGCCGGCTCGGCCGGCGCGGTTCTGGAGGTTGCGAGCGAGGCCGGTCTCCCGCTTGCCGATATCGTCGCCGCGGAGGCTCGCGCCGTGGCCGAGACCGCGCTCGCCGGCGCCCGACCCATGCCCCAAGTAGACGTGCTCATCGTCGACCGCACGGGCTGCATCGTTGGCCGCGCCGGTCCCTGAACGATTGCTGATCCTGGGCGGCACGGCCGAAGGCCGCGCCCTCGCTACCGCGGCTGAAGCGCTCTTCGGCCCCTCCCTCACCGTGATCTCGGCGCTCGCGGGCCGCACCCGCACGCCGTTGCTGCCGGCTGGCGACGTCCGTATCGGCGGTTTCGGCGGGGCGGACGGCCTGGCCGCGTACCTGAGGGACGAGCGGATCGGGCTGCTGATCGACGCCACCCACCCCTACGCCACGCGCATCTCGGCGCAGGCGTGCGAGGCGGCAGCCCAGGCGGGGATAGAGCGGCTGGTTCTCGTGCGCCCGCCTTGGCAAGCCGCGCCGGGCGATTGCTGGATCGACGTCGCTACCGTCGAGGAGGCGGTCGAGGCGATCCCGACGGAGGCCAGACGCGTGTTTCTCACCGTGGGCGTTCGCTCGCTCGCGCCCTTCGCCGCCCGCCCGGACCTCTGGTTCCTGGTGCGGCTGGTGGACGCGCCGGCAGAGCCGATCCCGATAACCCGCCACGAGCTGATTTGCGCGCGCGGACCGTTCGCGGAAGAAGACGAGCGGGCACTCCTCGCCGATCACCGCATCGACTGCCTGGTCACCCGTGCGAGCGGCGGCGAAGCGACGGCGGCCAAGCTCGCGGCGGCACGGGCGCTCGGGCTGCCCGTGGTGATGGTGCGCCGCCCGGCGCCGCCGCCCGGCCCAGGCGCGCCCTCGGTCGAGGATGCGCTGACCTGGATCGAAGAGCGCCTCGCGGAGGTGTAATCCTAAATCCGGCGGTTGAAGGTGGTCTGGATTCGCAGCGGCCCTTGTAGACTGGGG
>JAPPKP010000267.1 GCA_028819955.1 Rhodospirillaceae bacterium
GAGGAAGCGGTCGGTCGGGATCGGCACCCCTTGCAGGATCGAGTTGCCGATCACCACCAATGCCGTCGCGCCGGGCCGTAGGCACCATGCCGCGCCGTCGAGGAAGCGGGCGCAGTCGTTGAAGTACTGCGCCGCGTAGTTGGCCCAGCCGTTGCCGCCGTAGACACCCTTGTCGGGGTTGCGCACCCGCACCTCGTCGATGGCTTCTCGAATTGCGTCGTCGGCAATGGACGGATCGAGGTCGATGCGCTCCTCGTCGCGGGCGTTCTGCCAGTAGGTGCCGACGTTGAGCTCCTCCAGGCGCTTCAGGTCGCTCGGGGAGGCACAGAATCCCAGCCAATAGAGGTGCGGGCGGGTGTTGCGGTTGTAGTGGTAGTTGTTGAGATAGGGCGGCGAGGTGACGAGCAGGTTTACGCTCGCTTCCTCCAGGTCAACGTAACCATCGAAGAAGGACTCCTCGTGCACGCACCCGTCGTCGCGCTCGGGGTTCGCGCGTTCGCTTCCATACCACGCTGCATCCTCGGCCATCTGGTGGAGCTTGGCCGCGATGGCGCCAGCCACGTCGTCGTCCTCGACTTCCGGCCGCCCGACGGAAGCCTTGCGCCCCAGGCTCGGCTCGTAGGAGTAGTTGGAGTAGCCCACCATGGTTGCCGCGAAGGCGAGGCGGAACAGCGCCGCGATGGGTGAATCCAGCGCCTTCATGAAATCGAACGCCAGCAGCACCTTGCGCTCGACCGCGGGGCTGTAGAACGGCACTCGCGTGCGGAAGGCGGCGGGCGCCAATGCTTTGGGTGCGCGGCTCGCGCGCACGCCCTCATCCATGAACTTGACGAAATCCGCGGCGGCGGCCGTGAGCCGCGCGGACTCCAATCGATGCGCCCCCAGCTTCGCCCGTGCGGCGAAAACGGCGTAGGGATTGATCTCGAAGCCGATTGCCTCATGGCCCGCCAAGTCGGCTTCGACCAGTGTGGTGCCGACACCCGCGAACGGGTCCAGCACGACTCCCGGCCCCCGCAAGTGCCGGGTCAGTGCGTCCTGCACGAACTGCCGCGAAAACCCCGCAATCCAGGGAACCCACCGGTGCACCGGGGCTTCCCGGTTGGCCATGAAGGCGGGATCGCGGAAGGCCCCATGGGCCTCCGCCCGGTCGGCCGGTGCGTTCAGCGGCCGCTGCAACGCCCCGACCCGCCGGCGGTCAGGGAGTCAGAATCGTCGAGCCCGTGGTCTTGCGGCCCTCCAGGTCGCGATGCGCCTGGGCGGCGTCGGCGAGCGGGTAGGTCTGGTGGATCTCGATCTTGACCGCGCCCGAGCGCACCACGTCGAAGAGCGCGCCGGCCGATTCCTCGAGCTCCGGCCGCGTCGCGTTGTAGCCGAAGAGCGTGGGCCGCGTGATGTAGGCGGACTTGGGCGCGAGCCGGGCCAGGTTGAAGTCGGTGATGGGACCGGAGGCGTTGCCGAAGCTCGCGAGCGTGCCCAGCCGGGCGAGGCTGTTGAGCGAGCCCTCCAGCGTGTCGGCGCCGATGGAATCGTAGACCACGGGCACGCCCTGGCCGTCGGTGATCTCCATCACGCGCGCGGCGAAGTCCTCGGTCCGGTAGTTGACCGGGTGGTCGCAGCCGTGGGAGCGGGCGAGCTCCGCCTTCTCCTCCGAGCCCACGGTGCCGATCACGGTGACGCCCAGGTGCTTGAGCCACTGGCACTGGATCAGCCCGACCCCGCCGGCGGCGGCGTGCACCAGCACGGTCTCGCCGGCCTGCACCGGGTAGGTGCGGCGGATCAGGTATTCGACGGTCATGCCCTGCAGCATCATCGCCGCGCCCTGCTCGAAGCCGATGTCGGCGGGGAGCTCGACCAGCGATCCCGCCGGCATCACACGGGCTTCGGAATAGCCGCCGGGCGGCGGCGGGCTGGCGTAGGCGACGCGCATGCCGGTGGAGACCTCGCTGACGCCCTCGCCCACCGCCTCGACCACGCCGGCGCCCTCCATGCCGATGGTCCAGGGCAGCGAGGGCACCGGGTAGAGGCCGGTGCGGTGATAGACGTCGATGTAGTTGAGGCCGATCGCCTCGTGGCGCACCAGCGCCTCGCCAGGGCCGGGATCGGGCAGCGCCACGTCCTCGTACTGCAGCACCTCGGGCCCGCCGGCCTCGTGCATCCGCACAGCCTTGACCATGTGTCTTCCTTTCCTGTCGGTGGCGCCCGGCCGCGCTCGGCCTAGACCGGAAGTGGCTGCGGCAGCGCGCCTTCCAATGCGAGAAGCTGGCGCTTGGTATCACAGCCCGCGCCGCCCGAGAACCCGCCGAGCGTGCCGCCGGCGCCGACGACGCGGTGGCAGGGGATGACCAGAGGGATCGGATTGGCACCGCAGGCGCCGCCGATGGCGCGGGGGGCACTGTCGAGGTCGCGGGCGAGGTCGCCGTAGCTCCGGGTCTGGCCGTAGGGGATGGCCTGCATCGCCGCCCACACCTTGAGGCGGAAGGGTGTGCCGTGCGGTGTGAGCGGCAGGTCGAAGGCGCGGCGCGCGCCGTCAAAATACTCGGTGAGCTGGCGCGCGGCCTCGGCCAGCACGCCGCCGTTCGGGCTGGGGCCGCCGCCGGTGCCGAAATCGACGGCGATAATCGCGCCATCGGCGGCCGTGATGGTGAGCGGGCCGACGGGGCTCTCGATGGTGCAGCGGGCGGCGATCATCGGCCTCAGCCCTCCGCCGGCGCGCGGGCGTTGTCGAGGGCGGCCCGCAACGCATCGGGCTCGGTCACCGGCAGCGAACAGACCGGGCCCACGCAGACATAGGCCGTGGCTTGCCCCTCCTGCTGGCCCTTGCCGAAGGCGGGATGGCCAAGGGGCAGCGCGCCGCTCGGCTCCAGCACGGTCAGCACCCGGTTGGGCAGGCTGGTCGCGTAGACGGCATCGACGAGGGCCTGGGTCCCCTCATCCGCGCGCGTGCCGCACACCACCACCTGCACCGCGCGGCGCAGCACCTCGCTGTTGTTGGCGAGCGTGGAAAGCGGCGAGAAGTTGCGCTCCAGCTCGCCGGAGAACGCCTTGACCAGCGCCTCGGCGCGGTCGCGAAAGGCCGTTTCGCCGGTGAGGTGGTGGAGGCGCGCGAGCGCGCCCACCATGGTGCCGTTGCCAGCGGGCGTCGCAGCGTCGTGGGCGGTCTTGGTGCGGCTGATGTTGGCCTCGGCATCGTCCGGCGCGTAGAAGTAGCCGCCCTCGTCCGAGTCCCAGTAGTGGGTGTCGAGCACCGCGACCCAGCCGCGCGCCTTTTCCACGTAGGAGGCCTCGCCCGTGGCCTCCGCCAGCATCAGCGCCGCCCGCGTCATCTCGGCGTAGTCGTCGAGGAACTCGACGTCCTTGGAGCGGCCGTGGCGGGCCGCATGGCGCAGCCGCTCGCCCGCCGCCATGGGGCCTGCGACATAGTCGAAGGCCTCGACCGCCGCATCGAGCCATGCGGGCGCGCCGAAGACCATGGCGGCGTTGGCAAGGGCCGCGATCATAAGACCGTTCCAGTCGGCCAGCACCTTGTCGTCCCAGCCGGGGCGCTCGCGGCCTGCGCGGCGTTCCAACAGGATCGTGCGCATACCAGCGAGACGGGCCTCGTCCGGCGTCTCGTCGGTGCCGGGCGGCAGGAGCCGGTTGAGGATGGTCTTACCTTCCCAGTTACCGCCAGCGGTGACGTCGTAGACCGCCTTGAAGTAGGCCGAGTCCGCGCCGAGCAGTTCGTCGATCTCGGATTCGTGCCAGACGTAGAACTTGCCCTCCTCGCCCTCGGAATCGGCGTCGAGCGCACTCGCGAACGCGCCCTCGCCGGTGCGCATCTCGCGCAGCACCCAGGCCACGGTCTCGGCCGCGCGGGCGGCGAAGAGCGGCTCTCCGGTCTCCTGCCAGACATGGCAGAGCAG
>JAPPKP010000167.1 GCA_028819955.1 Rhodospirillaceae bacterium
AACCCCACTGACTTCTTCCACTCTTTGTGCCAGTCTGGTTGGGTCGGTTATTTTTTTATTCGTTTGTATATGGGTAATTCAGATGGCACCGGGGGATTCGGTGGGACGGGTGGGATTCGCCGGGATCAAGTGGGATTCGGCGGGACAAGTGGGATTCGGTGGGATCGAGTGGGCGCCAGCATTCCACCGAAGAGCGCCTGCCGGTCGCGTCCGCCATTGCCGGGAGCCGTCGCCTCTCGTCCTGCACGCGGCGATCCTGACACGCGCGTTAGGCCCCGTGCACCGCACCATCGTCCGGTGTCCCCGGCAACCGACGGGCAGTCGATCACGATCGGAACCGGGCTACGAAGTAGCCCGGACGGCGCGCATGCGCCGCGCGCGCAGCGCGGAGCCAAGCGAGCGGAGCGAGCGCCCGGCGACTGAGGGAAATAAAAGACTCGCGCCCGGCGACTGAGGGAAAACTAGAACTGCCGCACGAAGCGCAGCTCGCCGTGGGTGCGCCGGTAGTCGTAGAGCTGCGCGTTGGTCGCCCGCGCCTCGTGCACCGCCACAAGCTCGGGGCTGAAGCCCATGAGCGTGAGCGCCCGGTGGTGGACGGAGAGGCGCAGGCTGTGCGTGCGGTCCGCCCGGTCCTCGCCCGGCGGCGTGTTCGGCGGCCACTCGCCCTCGAAGTCGGTCCAGCGCACCTCGCCGCCCCCGCCCACGGTGAAGCCCAAGGGCAGGATCACCGAGACGCCGGCGCCCAGCCAGCGGCTGCGGTTGCGCTCGCGCTCTCTCTCGGATCGCTCCTGCCCGAAGCCGGCGGAAAGCTCCGCCTGCACCGTCGGCGTCACCACCCAGGAGCCCCGGAGCGATACATCCATGGCCGGCCCGTCCAGCCATGGCCGATTGCGGTAGCGCCGGTCGTGCCAGGAGGTCCGCCCCGAGAGCGTCACCTGCGGGGTCAGCCGGCGCCCCACCTCCAGCCGCGCGCCGAGCGCGCGGCTGTCCGGCACGGTGCCGGTCCAGCTCTGCCGCGCGCTCGCCAGCAGGCTCGCCTGCGTGCTGGCGTCGATCTGCCAACGCGGGCCGAGATGGGTGGAGAGGGAGAGCCGATCGAACTCCGAGCCCGCGTACTCCCGCCGCGCCGCCTGCCCGCCCGCGCGCAGCCGCCAGCGCTCCGCCAGCGGATACTGGTACTCCGCCCCGCCCCACACCGCGAGCCCGATGCCCGAGGTGGTCAATTCCTCCGCGTCCCGCTCGAAGGGCAGGGGCTGGCCGAAGACATGGATGTAGATGGTCCGCTCTTCGGAGCCCGCGCCGATGTTGCTGTCCGGCGCCAGCGCCGCGCCCACGTTGAAGCTCCAGCGGTTGCGCGCCTCCATCGCGGCGAGAAAGGCGCTGACGTTGGCGGCCACCGGCTCCGGCACGCCGCCGGCCAGCACCGCCTCGAAGTGGCGCCGCGCGAGGTCGTCTTCCCCCTTGAGGTAGAACGCCCGCGCCAGCTCAAGCCGCACCCGCACCAGCCCCGGCTTCTCCACCAGCATGGCGTGGAATGCGCCGATGGCCTCGGCCAGCAGCGCGTCGCGCACGTCGTCGGCAACCTCGGGCTGCTGCGCGGCCCCCACCGACGCGAGGCCGTAGAGGAAGAGGTCGTTGGCCTCCACCACCCGGCCCTGGACCAGCGGGCCGAGCAGCGCCAGCGCGTCCCCGAAGCGGCCGGCATCGAGCAGCGCCCGCGCCGCCGCCTGCGCCTCGGCGGCCGGAGCCGCGTCGGTCTCGGGCGGGTCCGGCGGCAGGGGCACCGCCTCCTCCTCCGCGCCCCAGGCCGGCGCGGCGAGCGCGAGGCAGACGGCAAACGCAAGAACGCGGCAGAATGTAGCGTGCTTCATCGAAGCCCCAGACGTGGTGGATCAAAAAAAGAAAGGGTGGCGCCCTATGCGGTGCGCCACCCTGTAAGGGGAACCCGAACCTGGAGGGTCAGAGCCTCATGCGAGGACCGCCTCCTCGGCTCGTTTACTGCTTCTCGGCGCCGAAGGCGCCGACCATGCGGCCGACGTTGCCGTAATTCGCGCTGAAGGTGCCGGCGGCGACGGGCGGCGTGTTCGCTGCGGTTTGCTGGGCCGTTGTCTCGTAGTAGAAGTCGCCGCTCCAGCCTCCCGACGCGGACCCGGCCACGCCGCCAATGGTCCACACGGTGGAGGTCGTGGCCGCAGTGCCGAATCCGTCAGCGGCTATCGCGGTCTCGGCAGCGGTGCCCGCGCCCTTCAAGGCGACGGTCCAGTCCTTGGCCTCGCCGCCCGCCATGAAGCCGGACAGCATGCCGCTGATGGTGCCGAGAGCGGTGGCGTTTCCGAACTTCGCGGTCAGCTCCGCCCGCGCCGTGAACGCGCCCGAGTTGGGATCGCCGTCAACAGGCTCGTTGATGGAGTACTTGCCGGCCGCGCCACCCACATACGTCGCGGTGCCGATCAGTGCGGCATTGGCAGCGCCGGCGACGGGACCCGTTCCGTGTACTTGGGCGAAGGTCGCCACGTCGACACCAGTGGGAACCTCACGGGACCACCAGCCGAAGATGAGATAACCGGCGTCCGGCGTTTCCGCCGTAGTCCCCGCGTCGGGCTCGAACGTCCAACCGCCAGCGGTGTCCCCGAGACTGAGAGTGATGCCGCCCGACCCATCCACCGCGGACCGGCAAGCGGCGGTGGCTTCCTGTTCGCATTGGTAATAGCCCATGCCGCCGCTGAAGGAGCCGCGGATCCTCACAACGTCGCCGGTTGCCTTCGTGTGGTCGATGAACCCGCTCCCGGACGCGAACGTGGTGCTGGCGATAAGGCTCGCGTTAGCAGCACCCAACGTGGTATCGCCCAGGCGACCAACGGCGCCGTCGGCGGAATCCGCAAGCTGCGTTGCGTACTTGGTCGCAAACGGCTCCATCTTGGCCGCGTCCTGGTTGTTGTAGAGAACCACGTGGTCGGTCATGCCCGGCACCTTGCGGACGTAATCGTTGCCCGCCCAGCCGTGCAGGCTCCCGAGCATGGCGCCGCTCGGCTCGATCGTGACGGCGGCACCGGCGTCGGTGCCGTCGGCATCGCCCGAGACGTTCATGCCGACAATGCTAATCGTGGCGGGCGTGGTGCCGTTCAGTGCATTCGTGACGGTAGTCGCTGCTGCAAGCTCGGGCGCGAGCCCGGCATAGAGCTTCGCGGCCATGGCCTTCTTGGCCGCAGCCGCTGCCGCCGCCTCGGCGTCTGCCGCATCATCGACCTGCTTCTGAAGATCGTCACGCTCCCGCGTCAACGAGGCCACGTCGTCGGTCAGCTCGTCGATGTTGATGGGGCCCATTCCGAGTTCCGCTCTCAGAGCGTTGATCTGTGTTTGCAGTTCAGCGATCTGCTCTTGCGGCGTCGGCATCGGCTCCGGCATGGGCTCTACCATCGGCTCCGCCGGGTCGTCGCCGCCGTCGTGAACGCAGCCGTACATGACGGCGGTGAGGGCGACGATCGAGCACGCCGCCAGCAAACTGCGAGTCAGCTTCGTCTTCTTCATGGCTCCGAGGCTCTCCTCATTCTGAAGAGGCCTCGTGCGTGGCGATCAGTATCTGACATCCCACGAAGCGCGCTTCCCGGATAAGTCCTTTGGGCTGCAGGGGACCGCGCTAACCCCTTCTATCGACGCTCGTATTTCGTGCTTCATGCCGGTGCTGGAAACCTGCGTGCCGGCGGACGTGCGCCGCCACGGCCGAACGGGTGATTCCGATCGGTTTCGCAGTGATGACGGCTGGTTTGCCGTTTATCGGCCCCGCGCCCTTTGGACGGGACGCCCATGCCGCGCCGTAGCGGGCTGACGCTGACGGGCCGGGCGGTGGACGGCC
>JAPPKP010000425.1 GCA_028819955.1 Rhodospirillaceae bacterium
CTCTCCCCGCCGGCGCGTCCGTTTCAAGGCCGTCTCACTCGCGCTTAGCGGAGCTGGACGGCCAGAAGACCTGCGAGCAACGCGGCGATCACGCCGAGCAGGATGGGCAGCGTGCTGCCGCCGCGCCGGCGTCCGCCCATCGCCTCTAGCGTGTGGGGCGAGAGCGAGACCCCCGCCTCCAGCCCGTCCAGCACCCGCTCGGTGCGCGCGGCGAGGCGCGGCAGGCGGCCCGCCGCTTCCAGAAACTCCTCCGCCATGTCGCGCACGCGCGCCTGAACGCCCAGGTTCTCCCGCGCCCAGCTCTCGATCAGCGGGCGGGTGAAGACCCACATGTTCTGGTCAGGGGTAAGGCGGCGGCTCAGCCCCTCGGCCATCAGCATGGTCTTCTGCAGCAGCAGGAGCTGGGGCTGGGTCTCCATCTCGAAGGCCTCGGTGATCTGGAAGAGCTGGCCGAGCAGCTGGGCGATGGAAATCTCGTTGAGCGGCCGGCCCAGGATCGGCTCGCCGATGGAGCGCAGCGCCTGCACGAATGCCGCTTTCGAGGTCCGCCGCGGCACGTAGCCGGCCTCCAGGTGCACCTCGGCGACACGCTCGTAGTCGCCGATCAGGAAGCCCAGCAGCATCTCGGCGAGGTAGCGCCGGGTCTGGGCGTCGAGCCGCCCCATGATCCCGAAGTCGACGGCGACGACGTTGCCCTCGGCATTCACCAGCAGGTTGCCGGGATGCAGGTCGGCATGGAAGAAGCCGTCCCGAAACACCTGGTTGAAGAAGGCCTCGGCCGCCTTGCCCAGCACCTCGTGAGGGTCGTGGCCGGCCTCCACCAGGGCGTCGCGCTCGTCGATAGGGATGCCCTCGACCCGCTCCAGCGTGAGCACGCGCCGGCTGGTGCGCCGCCAGTCCACCGCCGGCACCAGGAAGCCGGGGTCCTCGGCGAAGTTCTGGCGCAGCTCCGAGGCGGCGGCCGCCTCGAAGCGGAGGTCCATCTCGACCATCACGCTCTGGGCAAAGGTGCGGATGACCTCGACCGGCCGCAGCCTGCGCCAGGAGGGCAGCGCGCGTTCCGCGAGCTCCGCAAGCCAGTAGAAGAGCTCCAGATCGCGCTCGAAGGCACGCTCGACGCCGGGCCTGAGGATCTTGACCGCCACCGGCTCGCCTGTCGCCGTGACCGCGAAGTGCACCTGCGCGATGGAGGCTGCGGCCACGGGCTCGTCGGTGAACTCCTTGAAGAGTGTCTCCAGGGGCACGCCGAATTCGGATTCCACAATGGCGCGTGCGGCCTTGGCTTCGAAGGGCGGCAAACGGTCCTGTAGAGCGGAGAGTTCGGCTGCGATCCCCTCCCCCACCAGATCCGGCCGCGTGGACAGCGCCTGCCCGAATTTGATGAAGCTCGGCCCCAGCACCTGGAGCGCGCCGGCGAGCCGCCGCCCCGGCGTGCCCAACCCCCGCTTGCGCGGCGCCATGCCGGCCAGAAATGTGACCGACGGCACAAGGCCGTAGTCGCGCAGGAGGAAGAGCGCGTCCCAGCGCCCCAGCGTCCAGGCAATCCGTAGCAGCCGCCCGATGTTTCTGAGCGCCCGACGCATGACGAGAGTTCCGGCTTAGACGCGCCAGCCCGAGTGGAGCGTGGCGATGCCGGCGGAGAGCGAACGGACGCGCACGCCGCCGAAGCCGGCATCGGTCATCATGGCGGCGAGTTTCTCGGGCGGCGGGAAGCGGCGGATGCTCTCCACGAGGTAGGCGTAGGCGTCGCGTTGGCCCGTCACCGCAGCGCCGAGCGTGGGAATCACGGCGAAGGAGTAGGCGTTGTAGAGGCGGTCCACGCCGGCCGGCGGGCTGGAGCTGAACTCGAGGCAAAGGAAGCGCCCGCCGGGGCGGAGCACCCGCGCGGCCTCCGCCAGCGCGCGCTCAATCCGTGTCACGTTGCGGATGCCGAAGGCGATCGTGTAGGCATCGACCGAACGCGGTGGCAGCGGCAGCGCCTCGGCGTCGCCAACCAGCCATTCGATGCCGCCGATGAGGCCTGCGTTCCAGGTGCGCTCGCGGCCTGCATCCACCATCCGCTCGCTCGCGTCGCAGACGATGACGCGGCCTTCACCCTCCATCGCCTCCCAGACCCGGCGCGCGATGTCGCCGGTGCCGCCGGCCACGTCGAGCACGGCCATGCCGGGGCGGGGCGCAAGCCAGGCCACCATCTCGCGCTTCCACAGGCGATGGACGCCACCGCTCATCAGGTCGTTCATGAGGTCGTAGCGGCCGGCGACCCGGTCGAAGAGGTCGCGGACGAGCCCCGGCTTCTCGTCCTCGCCGACGCGGCGGAAGCCGAAATCGGCACCATCCGTGGCGTCGTGCTCACCGCGCGCGGAGGCCATGGCGGCGACCATAGCCCAGCGGTCGAACCCGCGCTACCGTGGCCGCAGGATGCCGGAATTGCCCGAGGTCGAAACCGTGCGCCGCGGGCTCGCCGCGCGGCTTACCGGCCGGCGCATCAGCCATGTCACGGTGCGGCGCGGCGATCTGCGCCGGCCGCTCCCGCCGGACATGGGGCAGGTGCTGACGGGCCGGGAAGTGCAGAGCTTCGGGCGGCGCGGCAAGTATCTGCTGGTGCACCTCGACGGCGGGCATGTGCTGATCGTCCATCTCGGCATGTCGGGCCGCCTCTTCGTCGACGGGGCGCCGAGTGGCGCTGCGCACGAGCACGTCGTTCTCCACTTCGACGACGGCGCGGTACTGAGCTACGTCGACCACCGTCGCTTCGGCCTGATGGCGCTCGCCGAGGCGGCGCGGCTCGACGAGCACGTGCTGCTGAGCGCCATGGGCCCCGAGCCGCTCGCCGCCGATTTCGGCGGGCCGGCGCTGGCTGCGCGGCTCGAAGGCAAGGACACGCCGATCAAGGCCGCGCTGCTCGACCAGCGCGTGGTCGCGGGCCTCGGCAACATCTACGTGTGCGAGGCGCTCTTCTACGCCGGCCTGAGCCCGCGGCGCCGTGCGGGCTCGGTGCAGGGCAGGCGGGCGGCCCGGCTCGCCGGCGCCATCAGGCGAGTGCTGGAGGCGGCCATCGAAGCCGGGGGCTCGTCGCTCCGCGACTACGTGCAGGCGTCGGGCGAGCTCGGCTACTTTCAGCACCGCTTCGCGGTCTACGACCGGGCGGGACAGCCCTGCCCTGGCTGCGATTGCGGGGACGCGGTGCGGCGCATCGTGCAAAGCAACCGCTCGACATTCTATTGCGCAAAGCGGCAGCGGTGAGTAATGAGGCGGCCGGACGCCCTTCGTAGCGCCCGACCGGCAGCAGCCCGCCAGACAAGAACGCGGGCCCCGGCCCCTTGAGGGAGAACACGATGGCCTATGAACACATCACCGTCGACCGGCGCGGCCGGGTCGGCCTGATTACGCTGAACCGGCCCAAGGCGCTCAACGCGCTGAACGGCGCGCTGATCGGCGAGCTCAACGCCGTGCTCGACAGCTTCGGGGCGGAGGACGAGATCGGCGCCGTCGTCATCACCGGCAACGAGAAGGCCTTCGCGGCCGGCGCCGACATCACCGAGATGCGCAGGCTGAACTTCGTCGACGCCCACGGCAGCGACTTCATCGCCGCGTGGAACCGCATCACCGCCTTCCGCAAGCCGGTGATCGCTGCGGTCGCGGGCTACGCGCTCGGCGGCGGCTGCGAGCTTGCGATGATGTGCGACATCGTGATCGCCGCGGACAACGCCAGGTTCGGCCAGCCGGAGATCAAGCTCGGCACGATCCCCGGCGCCGGCGGCACCCAGCGGCTCACGCGCGCCGTCGGCAAGTCGAAGGCGATGGAGATGATCCTGACCGGGCGCATGATGGATGCCGAGGAGGCCGAGC
>JAPPKP010000122.1 GCA_028819955.1 Rhodospirillaceae bacterium
CAGGAGAGCTGGGTGCCGTTCGAGGACGCCGTCTACGACCGGGTCGGGAACATCCTGATGAGCCGCGTGATGGGGGCGGAGATCGAGCTGGTCGACGAAGGTTTCGACATCGGAATTCGGGAGAGCTGGGAACGGGCGCTGGAGGACGTGAAGGCGAAGGGAGGGAAGCCCTACGCTATTCCGGCCGGCGCCTCGGTTCACAAGTATGGCGGCCTCGGCTATGTCGGCTTCGCCGAGGAGGTGCGGGCGCAGGAGGCGGCGCTTGGCATCAGGTTCGACTACGTCATCGTCTGCACCGTCACCGGATCCACGCATGCCGGCATGCTGGTGGGCTTCGCGAAGGACGGTCGCGCCGACCGGGTCATCGGCATCGACGCGTCGGGGACGCTGGAGCAGACCCGTGCGCAGGTGATGGATATCGCCCGCAACACGGCGGAGCTGGTGGAGCTCGGCCGCGCCATCGCCGACGACGATCTCGTCTTGATCGAGGACTACGCCTATCCCGCCTACGGCGTGCCTTCAGCCGAGACCAACGATGCCATCCGCCTCGCCGCCCGCACGGAAGGGATGATGACCGACCCGGTCTACGAGGGGAAATCCCTGCAGGGCATGATCGACCTCGTGCGGAAGGGGTACTTCCCGCCGGGCTCCAAGGTTCTCTACGCCCATCTTGGCGGCGTGCCCGCCATCAACGGCTACAGCTACATTTATCGGAACGGTTAGCCGCAATCGGCAGCTCTGCCCATCGGTCCCATGCAGGAGGGTGTCATGGCCGCTCAACGCGTCGGTGCCTACGTCGAGGTCGCTCCCGGCGTCGACATCTACTACGAGGACGAGGGGGAGGGGCCTCCGCTGGTCCTCATTCCCGGCTGGACCTTCACGACCAGGGTCTTCGACCATCAATTCGCGGCGTTCTCGGGCAGCCACAGGGTCATCTCGTTCGACCCGCGTAGTCACGGCCGCTCGACCGTGACCAGCGACGGCAACAACTACGCGACCCAGGCCGCAGACCTGGCCGTACTTCTCGACCATCTGACGGTCGAGAATCCGGTCCTTGCAGGCTGGTCCGCAGGCTCGCTGACCGCGTGGCACCATGTCCGCAACCGGGGCACGGACGGCATTCGCGCGCTCGTCTCAATCGACATGCCGCCGCTCGGCATGAGCTACGACCAGAGCGACTGGGTCGAAGGGGCGATCGACGCTCTCGCCGGGTTCTTCCAGGGGGTGCAGACCGCGCAGGGGCAGCGCGGCGTCGTCATCTGGTACGCCGACAACGTCATGATCGAAGGCGAGATGTCGCCGGAGGTGACCGCCTGGATCGTCGAGCAGTCGCTCGCGACGCCGCCGCTCGTCGCCGCCAATCTCATCGCCGACGTGTGCTTTGCGAACTACCTGGAAGAAGCGAAGCGGGTGGACGCGAGCATTCCGTCGATCTTCTACGTCGCGAACCACTGGGCCGAGACCGCCAAGCCGTTCCTGGCCAAGCACTGCCCCAACTCGCGCGTCGAGGCCTTCGGCGGGCACATGATGTTCTGGGAGTATCCTGAGCGGTTCAACGCGACTCTGGCGGAGTTTCTTTCGGCCCTTTAAGCCAAAGCCCGCTACCGCTCGACGATGGTGACGTTCCCGATCCAGCGCTGCTTGCGGCGTGCGAGCCGGCCGGGGACGTCCTCCGCCTCGTAGTCCGCGACGGGGACGGAAGCCCGGTCCACGTCGAGCGGCGGCTCCAGCAGGTTCGAGTTCAAGACTGAGTAGAGGCGCCCCTCCATCTCGCAGACAGCCGCGGCGATCACGCCGCAGCGGCCGCAGACGAGGAAGGTCGCGGTCTCGTGGCCGAAGGCGTAGCGACTGACCGAATCGGGTTCGGCCAACGTGATCGTGAGGCGGCCCGACGGCGCCGAGATGTAGAGACTGCCGTGCTTCAGGCAGAAGCTGCAGCCGCAGTGACGGGGAGAAAGCGCCGTGTCGTCCCCGACCTCCAACTCGACGCCGATCGCGCCGCAATGGCAGTTCCCTTCAAGGGTCTCGGTCACCGGGCCCCTCCCTCTTGCAAACTCCGCACCGCATATCGACGTGCGTGCCTACCCGATGCACCATTGCGCAAGCACTGCTTGGCGGCAACGCTGGGCGGAGCAGACAGGGAGCCAGCCATGAGCGACAACACCCCGGGTGCCTCGACACCGACGTACACCATGGGCTACGGCCCCGAATTCCAGAAGATGCTCGTACGCAGGAACGCCGCGGACTGCGCCGCCCACCTGCTGCCGCACCTGAAGCCCGGCATGCGCCTGCTCGACCTCGGCTGCGGCCCCGGCACGATATCGGTGGGGCTTGCGGATGCCGTCGCGCCCGGCGCGCTGCACGGTATCGACATGGAAGGCTCGCAGATCGAGATGGCCAGCGCGGCCGCCAAGGCCGGCGGGCATGGCAACGCGGTCTTTCAAACCGGGAATGCGACCGATCTTCCCTTCGACGATGCGACCTTCGACGTGGCCCACTGCCACGCATTGCTCAACCATGCCCCCGACACACAGGCCGTGCTCGCCGAGGTGAAGCGGGTGCTGAAGCCCGGCGGTCTCTTCGCCGCGCGGGAGTTTTTTGGCGACTCGTCGTTCCTCGAGCCCGCGCGCGATCTGAGCGGCGTCACCGGCGACACCGTATGGGCGACGTTCCTCAAGCTGCTTGCGGCCAATGGCGGCCATCCCCAGATGGGCCGGGAGCTGAAAGGCGCGTTCGTCGCGGCCGGGTTCGCGGACGTGCGCGCAACCGCCTCCTTCGAAACCTACGACACGGCCGACGACCTCGCCTTTCTTCGCGGTCTGATTGTCGGCTGGTTCTTCTCTCCGCTGACCATGGAGGCGACGAAGAAGCTCGGGCTGGCGAGCCAGGAGCAGTTCGACCGGTGGAGCGTCTCGCTAGACGCATGGATGGACGAGCCCGGCGCCTTCGCCGCCTTCGCCTGGGGCGAGGCGATCGGGCGAAAGCCGTAGCGCGTTGCGCCCGACGCCTATATGAGCGTCACACGGTAATTGCCGAGCGGGTCGATGACGGCTTCGGCGTCCTCGGGCACGAGGACGGTGGTCGTCGCTTCCTCGACGATGGCGGGGCCCGCGACCCGCGCACCGGGTGCGAGGTCGTTGCCGCGATAGACCGGCACCGTCTCGGGCGCATCGCGGCCGGGGAGGTGAACGCGACGCGTGCCGTGGGGCGCCGCCGCTCCCGCCGTTGCCGTTCCCTCCGCCGATGCAAGCTCGGCGGCGGCCGGCCCGATGGCCCGCACCTTCCAGGTGGTGAACTCGACCAGATCGTTCTCGTTCTTGATCGTGTAGATGCGCTCGTGCATCCGGTGGAAGCCGTCGGCGAGTCCGGGCACGTCGGCGGCGGCAAGCGCGCCGTCCGTGCGGTCACTTTTCCGCGCGCCGTCCCGCGCGACGAACGGCACCTCGATCTCCCATGACTGATACTGGTAGCGGCCGAGATAGGCGTAGTCGAAGCGCCGGTCGGCCTCGGCGATGCCCGCGCGGGCGAGGAAGGCGCGGCCGCGCTCTTCCAGCATGGCCAGCACACCGTTGACGCCTTCCACGTCGAAGCGCGCGGCGTCGGTCACCAGCGTCGCGGTCTCCTCCCACACGATGTCGGAGATCAGGCCGCCGAAGGCGCTCAAGCCGGCGGAGAACTTGGGCACCATGTAGCCCTTGATGCCGAGCACCCGCGCCATCTGGCCC
Source organism: Rhodospirillaceae bacterium (assembly GCA_028819955.1). The sequence continues at coordinate 3,726 of JAPPKP010000122.1, forward strand.
ATGTGCAAGGCGGTCGCCCCGCCGCCGGCCACGAAGTAGCTCTCGCGCGGGTCGATCCCCTCCTGCACGGTGATGTCCTCGATGGCGGCGATCATGGTGTGATCGACCGTGCTGGCGATGGCGC
>JAPPKP010000017.1 GCA_028819955.1 Rhodospirillaceae bacterium
GATCAAGACGGCCGGCCAGACGGCGGTGATCAACCTCGCCGTCCACCGCGACCCGCACACGCGGGACGGATTGAGCATGGCCGAAGCGGCCAAGCGACTGGAAGACGCGGGCGCCGACGTGGTCGGCCTCAACTGCGCGCGCGGACCGGCCTCCATGCTGCCGCTGCTTGGCCCGATTCGCGAGGCGGTGAGATGTCACGTCTCGGCGCTGCCGGTGGCCTACCGCACCACCGCCGACCGACCCACCTTTCAATCCCTTGAGGACCCGGACTGCGCCTGCCTGCCGCGGGAGCGGCCCTTCCCCACCGCGCTCGATCCCTTCACCGTCAACCGCTACGAGATCGAGGAATTCACCAGGGACGCGCAAGCGCTTGGCATCGACTATCTCGGCGTCTGCTGTGGTGCCTCCCCCCACCACATCCGCAGCATGGCGGAGGCACTCGGCCGCCGCCCGCCCGGGAGCAAGTACTCGCCCGACATGTCCACGCACGCCTTCTACGGCACCTCGGACAAGGTCCCGTCCGCTTACAAGGATTTTGCGAAGCACCTGTAAGAGGGGTCGAGCACCGGGGTTGCGGGAGACGTCGCACTCCCGCGTAATCATCGTGAACAGGGAGAATGTTTCTATGACCGACGCAAGAGCGTCTGGCGGATCGAGTCTTCTCGAACGGTTGGCGGCAGGACCGGTGATCTGCGCCGAAGGCTATCTGTTCGAGCTTGAACGCAGCGGCTATGTCGCCGCCGGCCCCTACGTGCCCGAGGCGGTGCTGGAGCACCCGGAGGCGGTGATCCGGCTGCACCGCGATTTCCTGCGCGCGGGCTCCGACGTGATGCTCGCCTTCACCTACTACGCACATCGGGAGAAGCTCAGGCTGATCGGCAAGGAGGGCGCGCTGGAAGAGATCAACCGCACCGCGATCCGCCTTGCGCGGGAGGTGGCGCGGGAGGGTGACGCTCTGATCGCCGGCAACGTCTGCAACTCCAACATTTACGTGGACGGCGAGGCCGAGTCCGCGCGGCGGGTGCGTGCCATGTTCGACGAGCAGGTGGGCTGGGCTGTGGACGAGGGCGTGGACTTCATCGTCGCCGAGACCATCTCCTACCTCAGCGAGGCCTTGCTCGCGCTCGAGGCGATCAAGGAGGCGGGCCTGCCGGCAGTGATCAACCTCGCCATCTTCCGCGACCCGCTGACGCGCGAGGGACTGACCCCGGCCGAGGCGGCCAAGCGCCTTGAGGACGCGGGCGCCGATGTCGTGGGACTCAACTGCGCGCGTGGTCCGGCCACCATGCTGCCTCTGCTGGGCTCCATCCGCGAAGCGGTGAGCTGCCACGTCGCGGCGCTGCCGGTGGCCTACCGCACCAGCGAGGAGGAGCCGACCTTCCTGTCTCTCAGCGATCCCGAGTGCATTTGCATACCGGAAGAGCGCCCTTTCCCCACGGCGCTCGATCCCTTCACCTGCAACCGCTATGAGATCGCGGAATTCACCAAAGACGCGCGGACGCTCGGCGTCAATTATCTGGGGGTTTGCTGCGGCGCGGCCCCCCACCACATCCGCAGCATGGCGGAGGCGCTCGGCCGCCAGCCGCCGGCGAGCAAGTACTCGCCCGACATGTCTCGGCACGCCTACTTGGGGACCGTCGACGAAATCCCGGCCGCGAACAGGTCGTTCGCCAGGTACCTGTAGCGCCCATCAGCCGCCGACGCCGCCGTAGGCGACGCCGGAGAGCCGCGCCATATCCTCTTTCCAGGTCACGAGGTCGCCCGGCGCAAGCTGGTTCAGGTGCGAATGCCCGCAGGCGCGCGCCATGATCTTCATCAGCTCGACGCTCGCCTCGAAGAAGTTGGCGAGGCGCCGGGCCGACTTCTCGATCTCGATCCGGGCGGTGAGATGCGGCTTCTGGGTCGCGATGCCGACCGGGCAGTTGTTGGTGTGGCAGGCGCGCATGCCGAGGCAGCCGATCGCCTGAATTGCGGCGTTGGAAAGCGCGACCGCGTCGGCGCCGAGCGCCAGCGCCTTGGCGAAATCGGCGGGCTTGCGCAGGCCCCCCGTGATCACCAGCGTCACGTCCTCGCGCTCCAACGCGTCGAGATGGCGCCGGGCGCGCGCCAGCGCCGGGATGGTCGGCACCGAGATGTTGTCGCGGAAGATCAGCGGCGCCGCGCCTGTGCCGCCGCCCCGTCCATCCAGGATGATGTAATCGACGCCGACCTCGAGCGCGGCGTCGATGTCCTTCTCGATATGCTGGGCCGAGAGCTTGTAGCCGATCGGGATGCCGCCGGTGTGGCTCCGCACCTCGTCTGCGAAGTCCTTCACCTGACGCCAGTCGGTCCAGTCGGGGAAGCGCGGCGGCGAGACTGCAGGCGAGCCTTCCGGCAGTCCCCGCACTTGGGCGATCTTGCCCCTCACTTTGTTGCCCGGCAGATGCCCGCCGGTGCCGGTCTTGGCGCCCTGGCCGCCCTTGAAGTGGAAGGCCTGCACGTTCTCGAGCTTGTCCCACGAGAAGCCGAAGCGGCCTGAGGCGTACTCGTAGAAGTAGCGGCTGCAGGCCTGCTGCTCCTCCGGCAACATGCCACCCTCGCCCGAGCAGATGCCGGTGCCGGAAAGCTCGGCCCCCCGCGCGAGCGAGACCTTGGCGGGCTCCGAGAGCGCCCCGAAACTCATGTCCGAGACCAGCAGCGGAATTTCCAGGGTAAGCGGCTTCTGCGCGTTGGGACCGACCACCACCTCGGTGGCGACGGGCTCGTCGTCCAAGTGCGGCATTCTGTGGAGCTGCGCCGTGATGAACTGGATGTCATCCCAGCTCGGCAGGTCCTGGCGCGGCACGCCCATGGCCACCACGACACCGTGATGGCCGGTCTTTCTGAGGCCGTCCCTGGCGTAGCCCTGGATCAGCCCGACGTGGGGTTCCTCGGGCGCGGGGTGCGTGTCGGCGTAGAGGCCGAGGTACTCGTCCCGCTTGAAGGGCTGCGGGTGCTCCTCCTCCCAGGCCCCGATCTCGTCCGCATCGACCATGATCTGGCCGTCCTCGATCCACGACGCGAATTTGGGCAGGATCTCCTCGTTGTTGTATTCGCTGACGCCGGTGTCGAGGCGATAGTCCCAGTAGTGCACGCCGCAGATCAGGTTCTCGCCGTCGACGTAGCCGTCGGCCATGAGCGCGCCCCGGTGCAGGCAGCGGCCGTAGAAGACCGAGACGTTGTCGTCGTAGCGGACGACGCAGAGATCGACCTCGCCCACCAGGGCGTAGGCCGGCTGACGGTCTTTCAACTCGGCGAGCGTCTTGATCGCGATCTTGTTCATGGGGACCCTGCCTTCCGCCGCCGCGCGGCCCGCGCGCCGCGTCTCAATCGGCCGTCACGAACCCTCGTCCGCAGCGGGCGTCTTGCGCTTGCACAGCAGGCGCTCGGCGTAGGTGGAGACGAGTTGCGCCACGCTGAGCATGGCGAGCACGCCCATGACGCCGACGAAAATGCCGAAGCCTGAAATCAGCGTGCCGCGGGTGTTGGCCTGCACCTCCAGATAGACCCAGTAGGAGGCGTAGCCGAGCCCGGCGGTCACGATCGCGCCGGCAACGATCCAGGCGACTTGCTTCATCGCTCAGAACACCTTGGCCGCGTCGATATCGACCTTGAAGACCAGCAGGTCGTCGAGCCGCTCGACCTCGCCTTCAAGCTGGACGAGGATCGCCACGTAGTCGCCGAAGTGGTCCGGCAGCGGCCCGCCGTCCTCGTTGGCCATCAGCAGGAAGGTTTCGCCCTCCACCGCGCCCTCCTCGGCCGTGACGAAGATCGGCGGCGCGCCGGAGGAGATGCAGAGGTTGGCGCAGGCCTTGTGCG
>JAPPKP010000351.1 GCA_028819955.1 Rhodospirillaceae bacterium
AGGCGTTCTACAAGCCGCGCTGGACCTGGCCGCTCTGGGCCAGGATGATCCGCCGGATCGCAGGCCTCGGCACGGTCGATACCGACGCCCCGCACGGCTACTTCGACAAGCAGTACCTCTTCTGCGACGTGCTGGTGGTGGGCGGCGGCGCGGCGGGGCTCGCGGCGGCATCCCAAGCCGCAGCCGCAGGCGCCGAGGTCATCCTGGTGGACGAGAACGCGGCACTCGGCGGCGGGCTGCTCTACGGCCGCGCGGACGCCGGTGGCATCCGCGCCGAAGAGGAGCGCGCCCGCCTCGTCGGCGAGGTCGAGGGCTCGGAGCGCATCTCGGCGATGACCGAGACCGCGTGCCTCGGGCGCTACGCCGACAACTGGCTGCCGCTGGTGCGCGGCAACCGACTCTACAAGCTCAGGACCAAGGCCCTGGTGGTCGCCACCGGCTCGCTCGAGCAGCCTCTGGTCTTCCGCAACAACGACCTGCCGGGCGTCATGCTGAGCAGCGCAGCGCAGCGCCTGATCAAGCTCTACGGCGTGAAGCCCGGCCGCCGCGCGGTGGTCGCGACGGCTGGCGACGAGGGCTACGGCGCGGCGCTCGATCTGCTGGACGCGGGCGTCGAGGTGGCGGCGGTGGTCGATCTGCGCATTGACGCGCCGCGCACCGCGATGAGCGACACACTCGCCGCGCGCAGGGTGCCGGTACACGCCGCTTCGGCGCCGTGGGAGGCCGTGCCGCAGCGCAAGGGTCCGCGACTCGCCCGGGTCCGCGTCGCCCGGATCGAGGAGGACGGCGTCTGCGCGCCCTCCGTCGACAGCTTCAGCTGCGACCTTCTCGTTGTCAGCGGCGGCCACGCGCCCGCGGCAGCTCTGCTGCGCCAAGCGGGCGCCACCTTCGGGTACGACAGCGCGCACCATGCGACGACGGTCGCGGAGCTTCCGCCGGACGTCTTCGCCGCAGGCGACGTGGCCGGCACCTCCGGCCTCGATGCCGCGATGGCCGACGGCCGCCGCGCCGGCTGGCAGGCGGCGCAGGCCGCCGGTCTCGACGCAGGACCCGAGCCCGACGCCGCGCCCGCGGAGGAGGAGCCGACGGCAGCGAAAGCCGCGTGGCCGATCTTCCCGCATCCCGATCACAAGGCCTTCGTCGATCTGGATGAGGACGTGCAGGTCCACGACCTGGAGGACGCGATCGCCGAAGGCTACGACCACGTCGAGCTTCTCAAGCGCTTCACCACCAACGGCATGGGGCCGTCGCAAGGACGGCACTCGTCGCTGAACGCGGTGCGCATTCTGTCGCGGGCCAAGGCGCGGAGCGTTGACGAGACCGGTGTCACCACGGTGCGCCAGCCCATCGTGCCGGTGACCATGGGCCATCTCGCGGGCCGCAGCTTCGAGCCCGTGCGCTACACGGCGATGCACTTTCGCCATCTGGAGGCCGGCGCCACCATGATGCCGGCGGGGCTTTGGCTCAGGCCCGAGTTCTACGGCGACAAGGCGCGGCGCCAGGCGCTGATCCGCGAGGAGGCCAGGAACGTCCGAGACAACGTGGGCATCATCGACGTCTCGACCCTCGGCGGGCTGGACGTACGCGGGCCGGACGCGGCCGAGTTCATGAACCGCATGTACACCTTCGCCTACCTGAAGCAGCCGGTGGGCCGCTCGCGCTACGTGCTGATGACCGACCTCGGCGGCGTGGTTGTGGACGACGGCGTCGCCTGCCGCATGCACGAGGACCACTTCTACGTCACGGCGACCACCTCGGGCGTCGACAACGTCTACCGCGAAATGCTCTGGTACAACGCCCAGTGGCGGCTCAAGGTGGATGTGACCAACGTCACTGCCGCGCTCGCAGGCGTCAACATCGCGGGTCCCAACTGCCGCCCGGTGCTGGAGACGCTCTGCGACGATGTCGATCTCTCGCCCGAAGGCTTCCCCTACATGGGCGTGCGCCAGGGCCACGTCGCCGGCATTCCCACGATCTTTCTCAGGGTCGGCTTCGTGGGCGAGCTCGGCTACGAGCTGCACGTGCCGGCGAGCCAGGGCGAGGCGCTCTGGGACGCGCTGATGGAGGCCGGCGCGGCCCACGGCATCCGGCCCTTCGGCGTCGAGGCGCAGCGCCTGCTCAGGCTGGAGAAGGGTCACATCCTCATCGGCCAGGATACCGACGGCCTCACCACCCCGCACGAGGCCGACATGGCCTGGGCGCTCGCCAAGAAGAAGCCCTTCCACGTCGGAATCCGCTCGGTGCGTATGCAGGCGGCGAAGGAGCCCACCCGCAAGCTGGTGGGCTTCGAGATGCCGGGCGTCGGCGTCGAGCAGCCCAAGGAATGCCATCTGGTGATCCGCCAGGGCGAGATCACCGGGCGGGTCACCTCGGTCGCCTACTCGCCGAACCTGGATAAGATCGTCGGCCTCGCCTACGTCGCGCCCGACCAGAGCGAGCCTGGTACCAAGATCGATATCCGGGTAGACGGCGCGCGCATGGTGAACGCGACGGTGGCGAAAATCCCGTTCTACGACCCCGACGGCGCGAAGCAGGAGCTCTGACGGTGGCGATTCCCGCAGAGGAACGGCGCCGCTCGCCGCTCTACCGCGCGCTGGAGGCGCACGGCGCGCGCTTCGAGACGCTGGGCGACTTTGCCATCGCGCAGGACTTCGGGCGGGCGGCCGCCGCCGAGGCCGCGCAGGCGGAATCGCTCGGGCTCGCCGACCTTACGCCGTTCCCGCGCATCGGCTTCAAGGGCTGGAACATCGCGCCCTGGCTCGCCGGCCATGGCGCGGCGATGGGCGAGGCCAGCAACCGGGCCTATCCCCAGTCCGACGGCACCCGCATCGCGCGGCTGGCCCCGGGCGAGGCGCTGGTGCTTGCCGACCGACACGGGGCCGGCCCCCTGATCGAGACCCTGGGCAAGGCCTGGAGCATGGCGGAGGCCGACGGCTGCTTTCGCGTCGCGCGGGATGAGACCAGCTGCTGGCTGCTGCTCAGCGGCGCGCACGCCCCCTCGATGCTCGCCAAGGTCTGTGCTGTCGACATGAGGCCTCAAGTATTCGCGCCCGATGCCATCGCCCAGACCAACGTCGCGCGCCTCAACGTGATCGTGATCCGGGGCGACATCGGCCCGGTGCCGGCTTTCGATCTGATCACCGATCTCGCGTCTGCGGTCTATCTATGGGGTGCGCTGCTCGACGCGATGGCGGAATACGACGGGGCCCCGGTCGGCCTCGCCGCTATCCGCTCTCTACTGGACAGGAGCCTATCTAGCTCTTGAACAGCGAGTCCGCCTTGCTCAGATAGTCGGACTTCGCCCGGATGGCGCCGCGCACACGCTCCAGCTCCTCTTCAAGCTGTTGGGCGTAGTGGTTGAGCGCGTCCACCGACATGTCGTCGAGCGTGCGCGGTGTCCATTCCTGCTCGCGCGGGATGCGAATTTGCTCCTCGTCCATCCCATTTCTCCTGCGCCGGCCGGGCCGACGTGAGTATAGTCGCGCGCGCGAACCGATTGGAGGCGTCATGGCGAAGCCGCCCACCGAAATGACCGCCATCGAGATCACCGAGCCGGGCGGGCCCGAGGTCCTGCGGCCCGTACGGCGCGCGGTGCCCGAGCCTGGCTTGGGCGAGGTGCTGATCGAGGTGGCGGCATCCGGAGTCAACCGGCCGGACACGATGCAGCGCCAGGGCGCCTACCCGCCGCCGCCCGGCGCCTCCGACCTTCCGGGGCTCGAGGTCTCTGGCCACGTGGCGGCAATCGGCTCCGGCGCAAACCGTTACGAAGTGGGCGACGCCGTCTGCGCGCTCACCCACGGCGGCG
>JAPPKP010000149.1 GCA_028819955.1 Rhodospirillaceae bacterium
TCACCTTCGAAAACGACTTGGTCAGCGCGGAAAACGCCGAGCTTGATGCGCTGGTCGATCATCTCAACGCGGCCACGGCGCTGGACATGACGCTGGGCACGACGTTGGAGCGCTGGGGTATCGAGATCGACCGGGTGGAGCAAAGCGCCGGCCAAGCTGAGCGTTTCGGGGTTGACGGCGGCAACGCACCCCAATGAGCACTACCGAACCAGGGACGGCCGACAGCGGTCCGCAACCGGCGGGAGCGCTCCACGAGGCCATCCTGGAGACTCTGGCCAGTGCGGTGATTTCGCTACGCCCCGACGGCGTGATCACGACCTTCAACGCCGCCGCGGCGACGATCACCGGCCTTTCCCCGGCCGCCGTCGTCGAGCGCACGTTCGCCGAGGTCTTTCTCCCCATCAAGGATGCCGAGGACTTTGCGCAGACGCTCCTCGATGCCGTGTACAAGGGTCCCCTGGTCAGACAGCGCCTGGTCGAGGCCGACTTCGGCAGCGGCGCCCGCGCCCTGTCAATGAGCGTCTCACGCATCGCCGGCGAAGAGGAGGCCGATACCGGCGTTGCCGTGGTGTTCGAGGACGTCTCCGAGATCCGCGAACTGCGGGCGAAGGAGCTCGCCCTGGCCCAGGAAATCGAAGCGCAGCACAAGGAGCTGCGCGATGCCTACCTGCGCCTTGAGGAGCGCAACCGCACCCTGGCGGAGGCCAACCGGCAGACCAGGCTCGCCCGCATCGTTGGCATTGGCGCGGTGGTCGTTCTGCTCACTCTGGCCGGCCTCTACGCCCTTGACCTTCGGCCACAGACAAGCAACGCCGCCGGCGAGGGGCCGGAGGCGCTACCCCCCGACGAAGCCATCGTGCTGACCGTGGCGCCGCAGACGCTGACCAGGACCATCACCTTGGCAGGCCAGCTCGCGCCGCGCCGTGAGGTGGACGTCACAAGCCCCATCAACGGCAAGATCGCGGCCGTCCACGTACACTACGGCGCGCGGGTGAAGGAGGGACAACTGCTCATCGAGCTCGATCTCGGCGACGTGCGTATCGATCACCGCGACGCCCAGGCCCTCCACATCAAGGCGGTCGAGCGGCTGGCCGAAGTCGAAAACTGGAACGACGGCGTCGAGGCATCGCGGGCGCGGCGCAGCGTCGCCAGGGCGAGACTGGACCTGGAGGACAGCAGGACGCGGCTTGAGGAAGTTGCCTTCCTGTTGGAACGCGGCGTCATCCCCAGTTCGGAACTCACCGCCGCCCAGCGCGGATTCACCAGCCGTCAGCTCGATCTCGAGGCGGCCGAGCACGATCTCGCCAGCGTGATGCAAAAGGGAGCCGCCGAGATTCGGGTGGCCAGGCTGGAACTGGAGAACGCCCGCGCCCGGCTCGACGAACTCACCGAAACCCTGCGCCTCTCCGTGCTCAAGGCGCCGGTCGCCGGGGTGGTCATGCGGCCACCGGCGACGGAGAGCGGGTTCGGCGGCGCGCGCGACGGCCGTCTCGCTGGCGGCGACGCCGTCACGCAGGGCGAACGGCTGATGATCGTCGGCGATCTTGAGGGGTTGGCCGTGGACGGCCGCATCGACGAGGTCGACGTCGTCGACGTCGCGGTCGGCAACGAAGTGATGGTCAGCGGCGATGCCTTCCCCGGCACCGTGCTGCGCGGCGCGCTGGAACGGGTTTCGTCCGAGGCGACGGTGGCCCCGCGCTCGCTGCCGTTCTTTGAAGTCACCGCGGTCGTACCGAGCCTCACCCCGGGCCAACGCGCCGCGGTGCGCATCGGGATGTCCGCCGTGCTGGAGGTGGTCGTCCGCGAAGAGGCCGAAGCCGTGCTCGTGCCGCTTGCCGCGATCACGGTGGTCGATGGCCGGCCGACGGTTCGCGTGGTCGGCGACGGCGGCCCGATTCCCGTTCCGGTGGTGGTTGGGGAAACCACGGTCGGGCAGATCGAGATTCTCGAAGGCGTAGCGCCCGGCGATCGGATACTGGCCACGGGGCGGTAGCCATGGACATCCTGGCAGCGGCCCGCAGGGAAGCGGCGCGGACCGCCCGAATGGTCCGAACGGCCTTCCACGCCCGCTCGGGCGGTGGGCGCCGGCAGGCCGGCCAACGGGACCGGCAAGCTGCACGGCCCGTTGACGGGAAGCCGCTTCTCGGTCTTTCCCGGGTAAGCAAGCGCTATTCCATCGGGCCGGTCGAAACGGCGGTGCTCAAGGGCGTTGACCTCGACGTGGGGGCTGGTGGCCTGCTCTCGATCATGGGCGAGTCCGGTTCGGGCAAATCCACGTTGCTGAACATCATGGGCCTGCTCGACCGCCCGACCGAGGGTTCCGTCCAAGTTGCCGGGCGGGATGTCTCCGCGATGAGCGACGACGAGCTGTCCGACACGCGCAACCAGAGTATCGGGTTTGTGTTTCAGGCCTTCCGGCTGCTGCCGCGCCTGACCGCCTGGGAGAACGTCGCGCTGCCGCTCACCTACCAAGGGATCGACGGCGCTGAAGCCCGGGAGCGGGCGCAGGCGATGCTGCACAAGGTGGCGATGGGCAATCGCGCGGACCACCGCCCGGACCAGCTGTCCGGCGGACAGCAGCAGCGCGTCGCCATTGCGCGGGCGCTCGTGGTGTCCCCCGCCCTGCTGCTCGCGGACGAGCCCACGGGCGCCTTGGATCCGAACACCGGCCGCGAGATCATGCAATTGTTCCGCGAACTGAACGGTTCCGACGGCATCGCCGTGGTGATCATCACCCACGACCGGGCCGTCGCTCGCCAATGCGCCGGGAACGCGGAACTCGTGGATGGCTGCATCAGGGCAGCGGTAACAACCGCCGCTCCATCCGCCTCGACCGAACCGAGTGAGGGCGCCGGGGAATGACCATGCCCGCTGCCGCCCATGCCCGCGAGGCTGCCCGCAGCCTGCGCGCCGCCGGGCAGCGAACGCTGCTGGCCTTGGTCGGGATCGTCGTCGGCATCGGCGCGGTGATCGCGCTGCTGACCGTCGGCGGCATCGCCAAGTCGGAAGCGCGCAAGCAGTTTCAATCGCTCGGCACGGACATGCTGTCGGTGGTCGATACCACGCGCAACGTGAACTCGTTCAAGCGGGCGGACATGCTCGATGCAACCGATGCCGCAGATCTTGAGCGGCTGGCAACGATCAGGGCGGCGGCTCCCTACACGCTGGATTCAGCGGAACTCGCCCTAGGCAGCCAGCCGCCGCGGTCCATCCGGCGCCTTGGGGTGACCGCCGCATTCCGCGACATGTACGACGTCCAGTTGACGGCGGGGCGGTTCATCACGCCGTTCGACGGCCGCCAGCCCTTCGCGGTGCTGGGCGCCGGCGTCGCCAAAGCCCTGCGGGAAAGCGGCATCGCGCCCGAGGCCGGCCTGCGGCTGCAGCTTGGCCGGGGCATTTACACCGTCATCGGGATACTCGCCAACGCCCATTCCAGCCCGCCCGGCACAAGGCTGAACGACAGCGTGCTCATCCCCATTGAACTGGCGTTGCGCAATCTGGCCACCAAGGAACTGCAGGGCATCACGCTGCGCACCGCCCCGGCCGTCCACTACTTGGCGGCCACCGAGGAAATCCAAAGCCATTTCCGATTGACCGCTCCCAACCTGACCGTCCGCGTGGACAGCCCCGTGCCGATCATCGAGCAGATGGAGGCGCAGATGCGCCTGTTCGCACTGCTGCTAGGGGCGGTCGGCGGCATCTCGCTGGTGGTGGGCGGGTTCGGGGTGATGAACGCCATGCTGGCATCGGTTGCGGAACGCA
>JAPPKP010000166.1 GCA_028819955.1 Rhodospirillaceae bacterium
AATCCTTGTCGAGCGCGCCGATCGCGCGCTGCACCAGGAGCTGGAGCGTCCAGGGTGCTACGGGGTCGAACTCGGCCTCGGTCGGTACAACGAAGAGGCCGACTTCGGAGAAAGGCTGCGCCATGTCCGCCGCCACCTCGCCCAGGTGCTTGTACTGGCGGTCGCGGAAGCGGGTGCTGCCATCACCCTGGACCAGCTGGACGCGGTCGAAGATTCCGCCGCGCACGAAGCCCGAGCCCTTGAACGAATAGAGACCGTTGGCGGCGATCAGCAGGGCATGCTGGCCGGGTTCCAGTCGGGCACGGAGGTTCTCGTATTCGGCGTCGCCGAGCAGGCTGCGGCCGATGACCGGCACGCTGACCTCCGCAACGTAGAGGTCGATGAAGCGGGCGTCCGGGGCGTCGCTCTCCGGCCGCGCGGCGGCCTTCTCCTTGCCTGCGGCCGCAAAGTCGGCGGTCACCTCGCCGACGCTGAGGTTGAGCCTGCGCACCGAGCCGTCGCCGATCAGGGTCATCCAGTCGTCCACGCCCTCCTGGGCAGTGTCGAGCTCGCCCCGGGTCGGCCCGCCGGACGCCTGCTCCCCGCCGAGCCCGGCGAGACCTAGCGCGCGCGCCATCCGCACCGCTGACCGGCGGATGGCGTCGTCGATCACCAGGATGGTGACCGTGGCGCCGGCGATGATGTCGAGCGAGCGGTCGCTGGCATCGCGTTCCTCCAGGAACTCGCGCACGTTGCGCCCGACGTAGTTCGCGATGAAGCTCTTGATCCGGCGCTCAGGAATCCCGATCAGCACGATGGGCTCGTGGTGCTTGTGCAGCACGGCGCCGGTGATCGTGCCCTCGGTGTCGAGCCCGATGAGCAGGTGGATCGGCTTGCCGGAATAGCCCACAGCGCCAGCGATATCGGTGTTAAGGAAGACGTAGCCTCTGAGCGAGGACCCTTCGAGCGCCTGCGCGCGGGGTGGCGCGCCTTCGACCGGACCGAAGCGGTCGGCACCCGGCACAAGGTCGGCGGGCTCTACCTTGGCGAGGGCGCTACCGAGCTTGACGGCTGCGTGGGCTTCGCCGGAAACATGGACGAGAAGCGCCAGCAGGAGCAGCCACGACGCCACCGTCACCCCGCGGCAGGCCGTGCGCGCCGCGGCTCTGCGGCGCCTCGCGTCGGAATTCGAACCCGCTGTCATGGCATGCACGTTGCGGCGAGTAGGCAATCGGCTCACGAAGAGTGCGACGACAGAGTCCCACAGGGCCAGTCTGAAGCACGCACACGCCGGCGCCTTGATCTGCGTCAACAAATCGGCCGCGCGGTCTCGTTGCTCGCCTCTGGCGGCGCCGTTAGGATGCCGCGCTTCGGAGCGAGAAGCCGGCGGGGAGGAACGAGCTATGGGTAATGGCGGTACCAGGGTGGCGTTTCTCGGGCTCGGCGTGATGGGGTTTCCCATGGCGGGGCACCTCGCGAAAGCGGGCCATGAGGTCACCGTCTACAACCGGACCGCTGCCAAGGCCAAGCAGTGGACCGAGACCCACCAGGGTCGCGCTGCGCCCACTCCCGCCGCTGCCGCCGAGGGTGCGGAGATGGTGTTTGCCTGCGTCGGCGCCGACGACGATCTGCGCGCGGTCGTCTACGGCGAGGACGGCGCGCTTGCCGGCATGGCCGAAGGCACCATCTTCATCGACCACACGACCGATTCCGCCGTCGTCGCCCGCGAGGTTTATGCCGCTGCCAAGGAACGGGGCGTGGGCTTCCTCGATGCCCCGGTCTCCGGCGGCCAAGCGGGCGCCGAGAACGGCGTGCTGACCGTGATGGTGGGTGGCGATGAGGCCGAGTTCACCCGCGCCCAGCCGGTCATCGACGCGTTCGCGCGCAACGTGACCCACATGGGGCCAGCGGGGAACGGCCAGCTCACCAAGATGGTGAACCAGATTTGCATCGCGGGCGTGGTTCAGGGGCTTGCCGAGGCCCTCAACTTCGCCCAGCGCGCCGGCCTCGACGGGGAGACCGTGCTCGAGGTCATCTCGAAGGGTGCGGCGCAGTCCTGGCAGATGGAGAACCGCGGCTCGACCATGCTGCGGGGCGAGTTCGAGTTCGGCTTCGCGGTCGACTGGATGCGGAAGGATCTCAGCCTTTGTTTCGAGGAGGGCAAGAAGAACGGCGCCCTCCTGCCGATGTCGATGCTGGTGGACCAGTTCTACGCCCACGTGCAGCAGCGCGGCGGCAACCGCTGGGATACCTCCAGCCTGATCCACCTTCTGCAGAATTTGTAGGTGCGCCGCTGTGGCGCTTGATGACGGGGCTGCACCCGCAGACATTGAGCTGCAACCGGGTCACTGATCGCTCAAAGATCGAGGCTCCACGCCCGGATCGTAGGCGAGGTTCGGCGCGAGCCACGCCTCGGTCTCGGCGACGGAGGCCCCCTTGCGCTGGGCGTAGTCCGTGACCTGATCGCGGCCGAGCTTGCCGACTCCGAAATAGCTGCTTTCCGGGTGGCTGAAATAGAGGCCGCAGACCGACGACGCCGGCCACATGGCGCAGCTTTCGGTAAGGCGTAGGCCGGTGCGGGCCTCGGCCTCCAGCAGCGCGAAGATGGTGCGCTTCTCGCTGTGGTCTGGGCAGGCGGGATAGCCCGGAGCCGGCCTGATGCCGCGATAGCGCTCCCCGATCAGCTCGTCGTTGGCCAGGGCCTCGTTCGGCGCGTAGCCCCAGAGCTCCTTGCGCGTGCGCTCGTGAAGGAGCTCCGCGAATGCCTCCGCCAGCCGGTCGCCCAGGGCCTTGACCATGATGGCGCTGTAATCGTCGTCGGCCTGTTCGTGCGCCTCCGCCAACCGTTCGACCCCATCGCCGATGGTGACCGCGAACCCGCCCACGTGGTCGTCCACGCCTGTCCCCCTGGGCGCAACGAAGTCGGCAAGCGCGCGGTTGGGGCGCTCGCGCTGGCGCGCCATCTGCTGGCGCAGGGTGTGGAGCGTGGCGACGGGCCGCGCGCGCTCGCCGTTCGCGAAGAGCTCGATGTCGTCGTCCACGCTCCAGGCGGGCCAGAAACCGACGGCGCCGCGCGGTGAAAACGCACCCTCGGCCACGATCCTCTCCAGCATGGCGTGCGCGTCGTCGAAGAGGGAGCGCGCTGCCTCGCCCACCGTCTCGTCGTCGAGGATGGCCGGATACGTGCCCGCCAGCTCCCAGCTTCGGAAGAAGGGCGTCCAGTCGATATAGGGGACGAGATCGGCCACGGTCACGTCGGCAACCGTGCGAACGCCTGTGAAACGCGGCGCGGGCGCCTGGTAGCGCCCCCAGTCGGGCCGCGCCCGGTTGGCGCGCGCCTCGGCGAGCGAGAGCAGCCGCTTGCCCGACTGGCCCCGCGAATGCGCCTGCCGCATCGCGTCGTAGCGCTCGCGGACCTCGGCCGCGAAGGCCTGGCGGCGCTCCGTGCTGATGAGCGCGCCGGCGACGCCCACCGCCTTCGACGCGTCCGTCACGTGCACCACGGCGCCGCCATAGGCGGGCGCGATCTTGACGGCGGTGTGCATGCGGCTGGTGGTGGCACCGCCGATCAGGAGCGGGATGTCGAGGCCCTGGCGCTCCATCTCGGCGGCGAGCAGGCACATCTGGCCGAGGCTCGGCGTGATCAGTCCCGAGACCCCGATCAAGTCTGCCTTCTCCTCCCGCGCGGTGTCGAGAATCCGCGCCGCCGGCACCATGACCCCCAGGTCGATCACCTCGAAGTTGTTGCAGCGGAGCACGACGCCCACGATGTTCTTGCCG
>JAPPKP010000338.1 GCA_028819955.1 Rhodospirillaceae bacterium
TCGTCAACGTGGACGGCGGCTTCGATGCCGCCGGCCTCATCTTCAGCTACACGGAGCTCACCACGGTGAAGAGCGATGTCCGCGACCCCAGCAAGAGCGACTGAGCCCATGCGTATCAAGGATTGCGAGGCCTTCGTCACCGGCGCCGCCGGCGGCATCGGCACGCCCCTGGTGGCGGCGCTAGCCGCGCGCGGCGCCCGGCGAATTCATGCGGTGGACTTGCCGGCGGCGCTCGCGAAGGCGGCGTTCCCGGAAGGCGCAGGCGTGGAGCCTTTGGCTCTCGACGTGACCGACGAGGCGGCAGTGCAGCGCGCCGCGGAGCAGTGCCCGGGCGTCACGCTGGTGGTCAACAACGCCGCCGTCGTCGCCTGGGAGGGCGTGATGAGCGCGCCCGACTTGTCCACCGCGCGCACCGTGTTCGAGATCAACTACTGGGGCTATCTGCACGTGGCCCGCGCCTTCGCCCCGGTGCTGGCGCGGAACGGCGGCGGCGCGATGGCCAACGTGCTCTCCGAGGTGGCGCGGGTGAACGCGCCCTTTTGCGGCTCCTACTCCGCGAGCAAGGCGGCGGTCTGGTCCGCCACCCAGTGCATGCGGGCCGAGCTTGCGGCCCAGGGCACCCACGTGCTCGCGGTCTTCCCAAGCTCGACGGACACCCCGATGGTCGCGGGCTTCGGCGGCGAGAAGCAGCCGCCCGAGGCGGTCGCGGACGGCATCTGCGACGCATTGGAAGAGGGCTTAGAGGATGTCTGCATCGGCGCCCACTCGATCCAGACCGAGGCCCTGATGCGGAGCGACCCCAAGGCCGCCGAGCGCGAGTTCGCCGCCCTCCTGCCCGGCGCCGCCGCGATCCCCGACTAGACTCGGCTCAGTGGAGATGACAGCAGGTTCGTTATTCAATTTTACGGCCCAAAATTGAATAACGCGCCGCGCAATTGAAGAAACTTGAATAAGGTGGCGGTAGCCCGCCTGCCAGTGGGCGGCGACTTGGCGAACATTCCGGTATTGCTGGCGCAACGGATGGTGCACTATTAAGTTTTAGACGAAAAATATTAATAATGCGGCGCGTCATTGAGCAAACTTGAATAAGATGGTGCGCCATGCAGCGTGGGGAGATCGGTAGGTACGAAATCGCGAGTGCCGGCGGCGAGCAAGTTCGGGCCTTCGTGCCCTTGCCGCTGCCGCCAAACCCTCCTCTGGCTCTGGATGGCTCCCTGCAACGCGCACTAGAGGCCGCGACCCTCGCCCTGGGACGGCTCGACGCCATCTCGACGCTGCTGCCCGACGACGCCATCTTCCTGTACACCTACGTGCGCAAGGAGGCCGTGCTCTCCTCCCAGATCGAGGGGACGCAATCCACCCTGTCGGACTTGTTGCTGTTCGAGCTGGAGGAAGCGCCCGGCGTCCCAGTCGAAGACGTCGTCGAGGTTTCGAACTACGTAGCGGCTCTCGACCATGGCCTCCGTCGGCTGGAAGAGGGCTTTCCGCTCAGCAACCGGCTAATCCGCGAGATTCACGAAGTCTTGCTGTCCCGTGGGCGAGGCAGCGACAAGGCACCGGGCGAATTCCGCCGTTCACAGAACTGGATCGGCGGCACGCGGCCAGGCGACGCAGAATTCGTGCCTCCGCCCCACACCGCCGTGCCGGATTGCATGACGGCGCTCGAACGCTTCTACCATGCGGATGACGGAATGCCCTTCCTCGTCCGTGCAGGGCTGGCGCACGTCCAGTTCGAGACCATCCATCCTTTCCTCGACGGCAACGGGCGCGTGGGACGACTGTTGATCACGCTCCTGCTGTGCAACGCGGGCGTGCTGCGCCAGCCGCTGCTCTACCTGAGCCTCTATTTCAAGCAACGCCGCAGCGAGTACTACGACCTTCTGAACCGGGTTCGCCGTACCGGCGACTGGGAGGAATGGCTCGCCTTCTTCCTCGAAGGCGTGCGGGTCACGGCCGAGGGCGCGGTCGCTACGTCTCGCAATCTGGTGGAAATGTTCGCGTCCGACCGGGCGACCATCGAACGACGTGCCGGCCGTCGCGCGGGCTCCGCACTGCGCGTGCACGACGCATTGAAGGCGCGGCCAGTCTTGTCGTTACCCCAGGTTTGTGTCCAAGCGAGCCTGTCGTTCCCAGCTGCATCCGCTGCGATGCAGTCGCTCGTAGAGCAAGGCATCGCACGCGAGATGACCGGCAGGGCCCGCAACAGGAAATTCGCCTACGACCGCTACATCTCGATCCTCCAAGAGGGGACCGAGGTGCCCTGACATCGGGCTGTCCGGGTCTATGGCCGGAAGCGTCCCCTACAGCGCGAGCGCGGCGCGGTGGCCGTCGTGAATGGCTGAGGCCGCGTCGCGGGGCAGAAGGCAGTCGCCGATGAGCGTGACCGGGACCCCGACCTCGGCCAGTTCGCCCGCAAGCTCACTCCGCGCGGCGCGGGGCGTCGCGTAGGTCAGCAGCGCGACCTCCTCGATCGTCGTCTCGGCGCCGGTGATGACGTGGCGGCAGGTCACGCGGCCACCTTCGCGCGCGATGGGCTCGGTGAGGCGGCGCACGTCGATGCCGAGCAGCGCAAGCCTCCGCTCCACGCCCATGCGCGACATCAGGTTGACGAAGCGGGCGTTCTCCGCCGCCGGGGTCAGCAGGACGACGCGGGCGAAGCGCCGTGCCAGCAGCTCCACCGCGCCGTAGAGGGCAGGCGTCTGGTCCATGTCGAGAAGCACCGCCGTGCCCGGCGACGGCGGGGCATCGCTCTCGGCGAGCGCTGCGACGGCGCTGCGCAGATCGACCGCCTCGGCACCCTCCGCCAGCGCCGGCGGCCAGCGCATCCGCGAGCCGGTGGCGAGGATCACCGCATCGGGCTCGCACGCCGTCACCGCCGCTGCGGCGGCGGTCTCGCCCCAGCGGAACTCGGCGCCCGCCTCCGACGCCTTGCGACACTGAAACGCGGCGGTCTTCATCACCTCCGCCCGGCCCGGCAGGAGCGCCTCGACGCGGGCTGCGCCGCCGGGCTCGGCGCTCGCCGAGAACACGGTGACCGCATGGCCGCGCGCCGCCGCGATCCACGCAGCCTCCAGCCCGGCGAGGCCAGCGCCGACCACCACTACGCGCTTCCGCTCATCGGCCGCAGGCGGCCGCCAGCCGGCCTCGTTCGCGCTCGCGAGCACGGGATTCTGGAAGCAGCGGATGGGCTTGCCGGCGTGAATCTCGCCCCAGCAGTAGTTGCAGAAGGTGCAGGCGCGGATGTCGCCGGCGCGGCCGGCCTCCGTCTTGCGCGGCCAATCGGCGTCCGATATCAACAGCCGGCTGAAGCCGACCATGTCGCAGGCGCCCTCGGCCAGCGCCGTCTCTGCCGCCTCGGCGGATTCGATCCGGCCGAGGCCGATCACCGGGAGCCCGCCGCCGGCCGCGCGGAGCCGCGCATGGAGCGGCAGGAACGGCCGGGGCGGGTAATGCATGTCAGGCAGATGGGTATCGAACGCGGGACCGAACGCGCCCTGGCTGAAGGAGAGATAGTCGAGCACGCCTTCGGCCGCAGCGGCGCGGGCGATGCGCTCCGCTTCGTCGGGGTCGATGCCGCCCGGCACCCGCTCGTCCGCCGGCAGCTTGATCCCGACGATGAAGTCCGAGCCGCAGGCGGCGCGGACCGCCGCCATCGCCTCGCGCATGAAGCGGGTGCGGCCTTCGAGGCTGCCGCCGTAGCCGTCCGTCCGGTCGTTGCAGGCGGGCGAGAGGAACTGCGCGATCAGGTAGCCATG
>JAPPKP010000181.1 GCA_028819955.1 Rhodospirillaceae bacterium
GTTCGGGTGCGCTGCGCTTTCGGAAAGCAGCAGCAGGCGCGGCGTGCCGACGCCGTTGGCAGCAAGAATCACGACGTCCGCCGTCTGGATATGGCGTACGCCCGTGTTGCGCTCGACGTAGACGACGCCGGTGGCGCGCCCCGACGCGTCGGTCTCGATGCGCTCGACGCGGCTGTCGGTCCTGAGTTCGACGCCCGCCGCGAGCGCCTTCGGCCAGTGGGTGACGGCCATGTCGTTGAGCGAGCCGCGCGGGCAGCCGCTCTGGCAGGCGCCGCAGTTGTTGCAGGCGAGGCGCCCGTCGTATCCCTCCGCCAGGATGGCGCAGGGCATGGGCCACCAGTGCCAGCCCAGCTTGTCGAAGCCGCGAGTCACGACCTCGCCCATGGCACCGGGAGGGCCGGGCTGCGTCTGGAACGGACCGCGCGGCGGCATCGCCGGATCGCCCGGCCAGCCGGAGATGCCACAGGCTTCGTCCGCCATCTCGAAGTAGGGGGCGAGGTCCTCGTAGGAGATCGGCCAGTCGGGAGCGAGGCCGTGCTCCGTCCCCTTGCGGAAATCCGATGGACGGTAGCGCGGCCAGGTGGCGGTGTAGATGCCGGTAGAGCCGCCGACGCCGTTCCACATCAGCGTGGTCTCGTCCGTGCTGTCCACCGGGTAGTCGTGCGGCTGCGCGCGCACGTTGACGGCGATCGACCAGTCGGTGGCACGCCGCCACTCCCAGTCCCGGCCGAAATGCGGGCGCTCGGCCGGCGGAAACCACCTGCCCTGCTCCAGGCAGACAACCTTGATGCCTTTTCTGGCCAGCACGGTGGCGGGAATGACTCCGCCCGGACCGGAGCCGACGACAACGACGTCGACGTGGTCGTGGTTGGTGCGCGGGGCCATGGCGCTCGCCTCAGGCCTGACCGGCTGCGTCCAGGCGGACGCCGCTCTCCGCATCGAAGATGTGCGCGCGTTCGGGCGCTGGGCTGATCCACACGGTGTCGCCCGGCCGGACGGACGCACGCGCCTGCAGCAGCACGCAGATCCGTCGCGACCCGAGGTTGCCGAACAGCTCGATCTCCCGCCCGGTCGTCTCGACCACGTCGACACCGAGCGCAAAGCCCTCGCCTTCGCCGACGAGCTGGAGGTCCTCCGGCCGAATGCCGTAGAGCACGCTGCGGCCGGACTGCGCCTCGAGGCTTTCCGCGTGCCGCACAGTGACTCCGCCTTCCAGCACGATAGTGCCGTCCGGCCCGAGCGTGCCGGGCAGCATGTTCATCTGGGGCGAGCCGATGAAGCCCGCAACGAAAATGTTGGCCGGCCGGTCATAGACGTGCGCGGGCGCGCCGATCTGCTCGATGTAGCCGTCGCGCATGACGACGATGCGGTCTGCGAGCGTCATCGCCTCCACCTGATCGTGGGTGACGTAGATCATGGTCGTCTGCAGCCGCTGGTGCAGCTCGCGGATTTCGGTCCGCATCTGAACCCGGAGCTGGGCGTCGAGATTGGAGAGTGGCTCGTCGAAGAGGAAGGCGATGGGCTCACGCACCAGCGCGCGACCCATGGCTACGCGCTGCCTCTGCCCGCCCGAGAGCTGGCGCGGATAACGCTTGAGGTAGTCGGTAAGCTCCAGAATCTCCGCCGCCCACCTGATGCGGCGGTCCTGCTCGTCTTTCGCGATCTTCCGCATGCGCAGGCCGAAGGACATGTTGCGATAGACGGTCATGTGCGGGTAGAGCGCGTAGGACTGAAACACCATGGCAATGTTCCGGTCCTTGGCCGCGACTCGGTTGACCACTTTGTCGCCAATCGAAATTTCGCCGGCGGTGATGTCTTCAAGGCCCGCGATCATGCGGAGCAGCGTCGACTTGCCGCATCCGGACGGGCCAACCAGCACGACCAGCTCCTTGTCCTTGATCTCGACATCGATGCCGTGGATCACTTCGACGGGGCCGAAGGACTTGTAGACGTTGCTGATCCCAACGTTGGCCATGGTTCGCCTCTATGCCCCGCCAGCAGGCTTGCCGCCCGCGCCCTTGGCGATGCCGCCGCGGCCGCTCGCCACCGCGTCGTCCTGGGTGATCGTTTCCGGAGCCAACGGGTTGGGCGGCAGGGGTGCGAGGTCGAGGCGCGTCACGTCCTCCGTCTTGACGTAGTGGCCGCGGCGATGCGCCGGCGCCTGAAGGGGGTCATTCTCGTCGAAGGCCGCCATGGCGTAGCCCGCGGGCTGCGGCGCGTCGTTGTAGACGTGGCCGAGGGAGCGGACGGCGCGCACCACGGCGGGATTCTCGTAGTAGGCGAGGTAGGCGATCATCCGAAGCGTCTCGAACTGCTCCGGGTGATCTGTCTCGAAGCGTCGAACGACTGCCTGCCGTTCCGTCGCGCTCAATGGCTCGAGCGGCCCGCCGCAGGCCGCGACCGTCTGTGCGAGATCGTCGAGCGCGGCCTCGCCCAATTGTGCCACCAGCCGATCCGTCACCACACCGTGCGTGCCAGCCTCGCTTGCGGCAGGGAATCGCTCATCCCCCGGCAGCAGCACGTCCACCAGCTCTCTCAGCATGGTCGCAATTTTGGCGGGTTCTCTCATCGCTACCTCGTGCTGCCCGCAGTGAGCCCACGGATCAGCCAGCGCTGGAAGAACATCGCCAGCAGATAGACCGGTACGATGCCGATCAGCGACGCCACCGACATCTGCCCGTAGCGAAGCTGCCGGTCGCCCTGATAGAGCGAGAGGCCGACCGGAAGGGTCTGCGTGCTCTCGCTCCGGGTCAGGAATGAAGCCAGGAGGAACTCGTTGTAGGCCAGAATCAAACAGATGATCCCGGTGCTGATGATGCCCGGCATGAGCAGCGGTACCGTGATGCGGAACAGGACGGAGCCGTAGCCCGCGCCGTCGATCCGTGCGGCGTCCTCCAGCTCCTCCGGCAGCCGGCGCACGAAGCTCGAGAGCAGCCAGAACGCGACCGGCAGGTTCATCACGCCGTAGACCAGCGCCATGCCGAAGAGCGTGTTCACCAGCCCGATCGAGCGCAGCAGGAAGAAGAGGGGGAAGAGCGCCACGATGGGCGGCGCCACATAGGTCGCGAGAATGAAAGCCGGCAGGAACTTGCCGCCGATGCGGTAGCGCACGATGGCGTGCGTCGCAGGCACTGCAATGACCAGCGTCACCAGCGCGCCCAATGCGGCTGCGACGATCGAGTTGCGAAGATACGTGCCGACGGCGACGGAGTTCCAGGCGTCCGGGTAGTTCTGCCAGAACCACTCCTCCGGTACGAAGCCGCCGCTCGCGATATCCGGCTGCGTTTTAAACGAGACCATGAGCATGAAGATCATGGGGAAAATGAAGAAGAGCACGACCGCTGCGGTTCCCGTCCAGCGGGCGAGGGTCCAGAGATCGACCGGCGCCTCCGAAAGCCACGTGCCGCCGTCATATTTTCTGACGCGGGCGGCCCTCACGACAGCCTCTTCTCGGCGACATCGTGCGCGGTGGTGAAAGGAATGGTGACGAGGCCCACCACCACCGCGAACATGAGCGTCTGGGCTGCCGCGGCGCCGATGTCGAATTGCTGGATCGCGACCCGGTAAATGTAGAAGCTCGAGACGGTCGTTGCCTGGCCTGGCCCCCCGCCGGTCAGCACGAAGACGAGGTCGAAGACCTTGAAGGCGATGACAAGCTTGAGCACCGCGATGGCGAGCAGCGC
>JAPPKP010000344.1 GCA_028819955.1 Rhodospirillaceae bacterium
GCGGAAGGACCAGTGATCGATGGGGCCGGACGGCGGGAATCCCATGCCGAAGGCGCCCTTGCGGCCGGGATAGTCCTGCACCGTGGTCTCGAGCCCGCCCTTGATGACCGTGACCGCCATGATATGTGCTCCCGCGCGCGTTCCGCGCGACTCAGAACCGCTCGCCGGCATTCAGGGAGGCGGCCCAGGCCTTGTAGGCACGGACCGAGAAGCGCTGGTAGCCGGTCACGTTGAAGGCGTAGGTGCCGTCCGCTACGCGGCGCTCGATGTACTCGAACTCCTCCAGCTCGACGGGCACGAACTTCACCCGGTCGGCGGCGTCCAGCAGCACCACGCGGTCGCGGTAGGCGGGGAGCTTCGCATGCGTGTCCCAGAGCGGCACCGGGGTGCGGCCGATCAGGTTATAGCCGCCCGGCCCCGGCGTCGTGTAGATCGAAGTGGAGAGGCCGCCCACGCCGATGGCGCCGAGCGTGGTCCAGGTGCGGGGCGGGTTGTACTTGGGCGAGGTGATGGCGCAGCGCGGGTCGAGCGCCACCATCAGCGGCAGACCCGGTGTCGAGCAGACGGCGACCACCCAGTGCTCGGTGCCGGAATGGACGCGAGCGAGCTGGGCCGCATCTTCCAGCCCATTGATGCGGGCCACGAACTCGGGGTCGCCGTCTCGGGGCGCGATGCGCTGGGAATAGTCCTCGACGCAGGCCTTGGTCCAGGGGTCGCGGTACATGACCGGCAGGTAGGCGAGGCGGCTCTCGAGCTCCAGGTCCTCGACCGAGCCGAGGCCCTCGATCAGGCGGCGAAGCTCGCGCTCGAGGTCGGCCGCGCCGATCAGGTCGGGGTCGTACTCGACCACCACAGAGTTGTAGGAGGGGTTGGTGTCGATTACGCCCTTGGTGCGGTCCTCGCGCAGCGCGGCGGTCAGGCCCAGCGCCATGAAGTTGAGGTCGATGCGCGCGTCGTCGCCGAACTGCACCAGCACGAAGGTATCGCCGCCGGGCAAGAAGCGCGGCTCGTCGTAGATCACCCGGCGTCCTCCAGGCTCGATTCGGTGCAGAGCGCGTCGATGGCGCGGCGGGCGGCTTGCGCTTCCGTCACCGAGACGAGGCGGAAGCGGTACGTGTCGTTGGGCTTCGACTGGGCGAGCTTCCAGAACGCCGCCGAGGGCACCGTGTAGGGGTTGATGAAGCCGCCCGCGGAGGGTCCGTCGTTGACCAGGATGATCGGCGTCTGGCCGCAGAGGTTCACGGCGCCCACGGGATAGCCGTGGTCCAGGATGTTGGAGGGATGCTCGCCGTGCTCCGGCCCCTTGTCGGTCGCGCGCGCGGCGAAGGTCCACTCGGGGCCGGTGAGGCGGAAGCCGGTGCGGTTGCTGCGGGCCTGGAGCGTCCACTCGCTCTCCAGGAACATGCGCTGGCCTTGCTCGTCGATCCAGTCGTCGTTGGGGCCGGCGACGACCTCGATCCGCCAGCTGTTCTCCTCGGGGATGGGCGGCCGGCAGTCGTCCTTCACCCGGCGGCCGGGCCGGCCGTCGCCGCCGCCTGCACCGAGAGGCAGGTTCTGGCCGTCCTCGATCGCGTGACCCTCCATGCCCCCGACGCCGGCCATGTGGAAGGTGGAGCGCGAGCCCAGCACCGGCGCCGTCTCGATGCCGCCGGCGACGGCGAAGTAGGCACGGGCGCCGATGCGCGCGAAGCCGGTCTCCAGCACCGCGCCGGCGGGGACGGCCACGCTCTCCCACTGAGGTATCGGGGTGCCGTCGAGTCTTGGGGCCATGGTGGCGCCGGTGAGCGCGATCACGGTGTCCCTCTCGAAGCGGAGCGTCGGGCCGAGGAACTGAATCTCCAGCCCCGCCGCGTCCGGCGCGTTACCGACCAGCAGGTTGGCGAGGCGGAAGGACCACATGTCGAAGGGGCCGGAGGGCGGAAAGCCCTGCTCCCAGAAGCCGTAGCGACCGGGAAAGTCCTGCACGCTGGTCTCCAGCCCGGCTTTGACCACCTCGATCATCGCTATCGCCCGTTCCCAAATTCCGTCACGGCAGTACCTGCCCCGGCAACTTGTGTTGCTCGGTCTTCACGTAGTCCCGGTCTCCGCTCGCTGTCATCCTGCGGTCAGCGGTTGTTGGGGACAAGTCCGCTCCAACGAACGCGCGCGGCAATACCTCGTGGCCATTCCCGGACGGTGCCATTTATGATGATCTCCGTGACCGGACGCGCGTTCGTGCACGCCGGGGGAGGAAGCGCGATGGACTCCAAGACCCTGCAGGAGGCGGCTCTGAGCCTGCCGCCCGATGAACGGGCGGCGCTCGCCGAGAAGCTGTTGTTGAGTCTCGACGAGCCGACCGATGCCGAGCTCGAGCAAGTTTGGCTCTCGGAGGCAGCCCATCGCGCCCGCGAACTCGACCGCGGCGACGTGCAGGCGATTCCGGCGGACGAGGTGCGGCGAAAGGCGCGGTCGCTGCTGCGGTGACGGTCTGGTTCCACCCCGAGGCGGAAGCGGAACACCTGGAGACCGTCGTCTACTACGAGACCCGGCGGGCGGGTCTCGGCGCCCTCTACTTGGCAGCGTTCGAACAGGCCCTGGAAACCGTGCGCGACAACCCGCACCGCTACCGGATCGTCAACGAGCCGGATATTCGCCGGGTGCCCTTGGCGCGATTCCCCCTCTCCATCATTTATCGGGAGACGAGCGAGAGGATCGAGATACTCGCCGTGGCCCATCACAAGCGCAGGCCGGCCTACTGGATCGCTCGATCCTGACACGGCAGGTCAGGCGCGAGCGCTCGCGGTCTTGAGGCGCATCAGAACCGCACGCCCATATCGAGGGTTTCGAGCCACGCGTGGTAGGCGCGGATCGAGAACTTGGCGTAGGCCGCGACCTGGTGCTCGTAGTCGCCGCTCTCGACCTGGGCTTCCACGTGGTCGTACTCCTCGCGGCCCACGGGGACGAAGCGCACGCGATCGCCCGGCCTGAGCAGGGCCAGTCGGTCGCGGAAGGCGCGCAGGCGCTGCTCCAGCTCGAACACCGGCACCGGCGAGTGTCCGATGATCTGGTAGCCGCCGGGGGTGCGGGCCGGATAGAGGCAGGTGACCGAGCCGCCATAGCCCAGGGTGCCCTTCGGCGTCCAGGTGCGGGGCGGGTTGTACTTGGGCGCCGTGAGGCGGCAGCGCGGGTCCAGCGCGATCAGCGAGGCGAGGCCCGGATAGAAGCCCAGCGCCGCGACCCAGTACTCGGTGCCCGAATGGATGCGGGCGAGCTGCGCGCGGCTCTCCAGCTTGTTGAGCCGCACCATGAGGTCGGGGTCGTACTCCTTCTCGACGATGCGGGCGCAGTAGTCCTCCCAGCAGGCGCGGGTGACGTGATCGAAGTAGAGCACGGGGAAGGTGTAGAGCGGGCTCGGCAGCTCCACGTCCTCCAGCGAGCCGAGGGAGGCGAAGATCCCCCCGATCTCGCGCACCACGTCGTCGTAGCCGATTCGGTCCGGATCGTAGCTGATGACGATGGAGGCCATGTTGGGCAGCAGCTCGACGATGCCGTCGAACTCGGCCTCGCGCACCCGTGCGGTCAGCGCGTGGACCAGGAAGTTGAGGTCGAAATTGAGCTCGTCCCCCAGCTCCATCTCGATGAAGCGGTCGCCGCCCGGCGTGAATCGCGGCTCGTCGTAGATCATCGTGCGCGCCGGCC
>JAPPKP010000100.1 GCA_028819955.1 Rhodospirillaceae bacterium
TCGGCAGTACGGCCATTCCAGCCCGGAGAACCGCGTCGAGATGGCGAACATCCGCTTGGCCGCGCTCGGTCGGCTGGCGCGTCCGGCCTCCGCGCCGCCTGCACCTGAGCCCGCGCGGCCCACGCGGGCGCGCGATGTCTTCTTCGCCGGCCGGCCGCTCAAGACGCCGGTGCTCGACCGCAACGGGCTCGACCTCGGCGATACTGTGGCGGGCCCCGCGATCGTCGAGGAGTCGACCGCAACGACGCTGGTGCCGCCGGGCTGGAGCGCCTCGGTGATCGGGGGCGGCCACCTCTCCATGACGCAGGAGACGGGATCATGAACGATCCGATGCTGCGCAACCTCGCAGACCCCGTCACGACCGAGATCGTGCGCAACTTCGTCGTCTCCTGCGCCGAGGACATGAACGCCTCGCTCTGGCGCTCCGCCCACTCGGCGGTGATCTACGAGGGCCGGGACAGCGCCGTCGGGCTGCTGGACGCCGACGGCAACATGCTGGGTCAGTCGAGCGGCGTGCCGCTCTTCATCGGCGCCATCGATGCCAACGTCCACCACGTTATGGAGTACTACGGCGACGACATCGCCCCAGGCGACGTCTTCATCATGAACGACAGCTACATGCAGGGCTCGCACCTGCACGACGTGTCGGTGGTCGGGCCCATCTTCTTCGGCGGCGAGCTGATCGGCTTCGGCGCCGCGCGCGCCCACTGGAACGACATCGGCGCCATCGACCCCGGCACGGTCATGGGGTCCACGAACATCTACCAGGAGGGGCTGCGCCTCGGGCCCACCCGCATCGTCGCGCAAGGCAAGCCCATCCGCGAGTGGTTCGACCTGCTGCGCCTCAACACCCGCCTGCCGGAGGCCAGCATCGGCGACCTGGACGCCCAGATTGCCGCTGTCCGCACCGGCGAGCGCAGGCTCTCCCAGCTGCTCGACCGCATCGGCATCGAGACCTACCGGGCCGCCTGCAAGAACATCTTCGAGCAGGCGAGGCGCATGGACCGCGAGGCGATCGCGGCGATCGAGGACGGCACCTGGTACCGGGAAGGTTTCTTGGACAGCGACGGCGCGGGAGACGACCCGGTGAAGGTCGCGCTCTCGCTCACGGTCAAGGGCGAGGAGCTGATCGTCGACCTCGAAGGCTCCTCGGGCATCGTCCCCGGCTCGGTCAACTGCGGCGCGAGCCAGACCGTGTCCCTGCTCCGCCTCGCCTACAAGACGATGAACAACCCGGAGCGCGCGATCACGGGCGGCTCTTTCGAGACCATGACCGTCCATATCCCGGACGACTGCCTCTTCAACGCCAGGGAGCCTGCGGCCTGCGAGTGGTATTTCACCGGCCTGGGCCTGCTGGCGGACCTCTTCATCTCCTGCCTCTCCGAAGCGATCCCCGAGCGCTCGACCGCCGCTCACTACGGGGATTCCATGGTCTCCCTCTTCTTCTCGGTCGACCGCAGGCGGGGCCAGTGGATGTCCATCGAGGCCACCGCCGGCGGCTGGGGCGGCCGCAACGACGGCGACGGCGAGAGCGCACTGATCAACCTGGTGAACGGTAGCTTCCGCAACATTCCCGCCGAGGTGATGGAGACGAAGTTCCCCGTCCGGCTCGAGGAGTTCGCCATCCGCACGGATTCCGGCGGGCCGGGGCGGCACCGCGGCGGCTGCGGCGTCGTCCGCCGCTACAAGGCGCTGGAGGATTGCCACTGTGCCCTCTGGTTCGAGCGCTCGCTCACGCCGGCCTGGGGGCTGAACGGGGGCCGGGACGCACGGGGGCCCAAGGTCGAGATCACCCATCCCGACGGGTCGGCCGAAGGGCCGCTCAAGATGCGGGCGCGGCCGGTCGCGGCAGGCACGGTGGTCGAGACCTGGACCGGCGGCGGCGGCGGCAACGGCGACCCTAAGGCGCGCCCGTTCGAAGAGGTGCAGCGCGACGTGCTACGGGGTTACGTTTCTCCCGAAGGAGCCTGGAGGGACTATGGCGTCCGGATCACCTCTGACCTCGTCGTCGACGAAGAGGGATCGCAGCCGCGCGCCTGACCACGGTCATGGCTGACGAGCCGGCGCTACGGGCCAACGGGATAGGCGTCGCCTTCGCTGGCGTCTGGGTCCTCAGCGACGTCTCGGTGGACATCCTGCCGGGTGAAATCCACGGGCTGATCGGAGAGAACGGCGCCGGCAAGTCGACGCTCGGCAAGGTGTTCGGCGGCTACTACGCGGCGAGCGCCGGCACCCTCGATGTCTTCGGCGAGCGGGCGAGCGCGTGGGACCCGCTCTCGGCGCTCTCCAAGGGCGTCGCGATCATGCACCAGGAGCTCCAGCTCGTGCCCGCGCTGACCGTGGCTGAGAACGTCTTCCTCGGCCTGGAGGACCAGCGCTGGGGCGTGCTGCGCCGGACCGAGGCGGAGCGCCTCTCCGCCCTCATGGAGGCGAGCGGCTTTCAGCTGGACCCCAACGCCATCGTCTCCCGGCTCCCCATCGCCGACCAGCAGAAGATCGAGATCCTGAGGGCGCTCGCGCGCGAGGCGCGGATCATCGTGATGGACGAGCCCACGTCCTCGCTCTCGCGGGACGAGGTCTCCCAGCTTCACACGGCGATGCGGACGCTCAGGGACGAGGGGCGCTCGATCATCTACGTCTCGCACTTTCTCCATGACATCCTCGAGGTGTCCGACCGGATCACGGTGCTGCGAGACGGCAAGCACGTGAAGACGGCACCGGCCGCCGGCGAGACCCGGTCGAGCCTGGTGGCGGCGATGCTGGGCGGCGGCAAGAGCGAGACCCCGTTCCCGCCCAGGGTTCGCCCCGCGAAGCCCGAGCCCGTGCTGGAAGTCGAGGACCTGGAAAGCGAGCAGGGCGCCAACGGCGCGAGTCTCTGGGTGGGGCGCGGGGAAATCGTGGGCCTCACCGGCCTCGTCGGCAGCGGCAGGAGCGAGATCGCCCGCGCCATCGTCGGCGCGGATCCGGCGACGGGCGGCGAGGTCCGGCTCCGGGGCGAGGCCTACCGCAAGCGCTCCATCCGCCGCTCCGCCGGGCTCGGCATGGTGATGTCGCCGGAGGACCGCCGCAAGCAGGGCCTGGTCATGACCATGCGGGTCTCCCCCAACATGACCTTGCCTCATCTCTCCCGCTTCGCGCACCTTGGGATCATGCGGCGCCGCACCGAACGCTCGCGCGCCATGAGCCTGATCGAGCACTTCCGCGTGCGCCCGGCGGACCCCAACGGCAACGTCGCGACCTTCTCCGGCGGCAACCAGCAGAAGGTCCTGATCGGCAAATGGCTCATGGAGAATCCCGACATCGTGATCCTCGATGAGCCGAGCCGCGGCGTGGACGTGGGCGCCCGCGAGCGGATCCACTTCGCGATCGCGGAGCTCGCAGCGGGCGGAACAGGAGTCCTGCTCATCTCCAGCGAAATCGAAGAGGTGCTGGGCCTCGCCCATCGTGCGTACCTGGCGGATGGCGGCCGCATCGTCGAAGAGGTGATCCCTGAGGAGTCCAGCGAAGCGGACCTTCTCGCGCTGCTCTTCCAGCACCAGAGCCAGCGGCGCGGGGCCGCATGATCGGCAGCATCCATATCGGGCGCTTCCTGCAGACCTACCCCAAGTTTAACAGCCTGTTTTGAAGTTGGTTGTTTATCAGCGGGTTGCCGGGCA
>JAPPKP010000004.1 GCA_028819955.1 Rhodospirillaceae bacterium
CCCCGCGTCCACAACTCGGGCCACTGGACCATCGAGGGCTGCGAGACCAGCCAGTTCGCCCAACACGTCCGCGCCGTCTGCGGCCTGCCGCTCGGCTCCACGGAACGGCGTGCCAACGCCTGCATGAAGAACCTGATCGGCGCCAATGTGGAGTACTGGCGGGCGCTCTCAGCTGACCCCGCCGCGCACCTCCACCTCTACGGCAAGGCGGAGACTCGAGACGGTCGCAAGATGGGCCACGTCACATGGCTCAGCCCTCTCGGCACACGCCCGACGGTGCCCAACTGGCCGCCAGAGGACGCTCCCTAGTGTCCTGTTTCTGAAGCTCGCATGATTTTGGGTTGGCCGTGCAGTCTCCCCGACTCCCCAATTCTTCTCGTCATGCCCGGACTCGATCCGGGCATCTCTCTCTGCCAGATCCGTTGAGTCCCGAGCCGACACGTGGATGGCCGGGTCGAGCCCGGCCATGACGTGGTTGGGTTCTCGGCGAGGCGTACGAACTTCTCGATTAGGACACTAACGGCTGCGCACCAGGGCCATGAAGTTGTCGTAGAGGATGCGGGCGTTGCGGTTGAAGGCCGGCATGTGCCGCGCGGTCTCGGCTGCGAACGGCGCGAGACCGTCGGGGCCGAGCGCCCGTTCCAGCGAGTCCTGATAAGCCGGCACGTCTCCCCAGTCGGAGACAGTCGTCGGCGTCAGCTCCACGTGATATTGCAGCCCATAAGCGTGGCGCCCGATCCGAAACGCCTGCACCGCACACAGCGGCGACGACGCAAGGCTGACCCCGCCTTCGGGCATCACGGTCACCGCGCAACCGTGCCATTGCAGGCAGGTCACGGTTTGATCGAGCCCGGCGAGCAGCGGGTCTTCCCGTCCCGCCTCGGTGAGTTCCACCGTCATGATGCCGACTTCGGGCTCAGGCATCGTTTCCACCCGGCCGCCGAGCGCATCGGCGAGGAGCTGATGGCCGAGGCAAACGCCGAGGAAGGGCATGTCGCGCTCCGCCACGGCCTCGCGAATGGCCACCTTCTCGTCGGCGAGCCAGGGATGCTCCTCCTCCTCGAAGACATCCATCGGCCCGCCCATGGAGATCAGCGCGTCGTAGCCCTCCAGCGGCGGAATGCGCTCGCCGTCGTCAAGCTCCACCGCGTCCCAGGTGACTCCGTCTTCGCGCATGAAGTCGCGGAATATGCCGGGATGCTCGATGTCGATGTGCTGGAGCACGAGGAACTTCATCGCCGGTCTCTCCGGGTCGTCACCGTGAGCGCGCCGCATGCGGCGGGAAGGCCGCAGCAAGGGCATAGAGCACCAAAGCACAGCCGAGCACGGGCGTGAAGCCGATATGGAGCGCGACGAAGGTCGCGAGCGACGCGCTCACAACCGAGGCGCAGGCGTTGATCCCCCATGCCCAGGGCACGAGCGCGGGGGCACGGGCGCCGAGGGCCTTGAGCCCGAGCGGGAACGGCATGCCGAGGAAGAATCCGATGGGCCCGAGCAGCGCGAGCGCCACGGCGAGGCGCGCGGCGGTCGGCCACCCTTGCGCGGCCTCGAACACCCAGGGCAGAAGCCCAAGATAGGCACCGCCGACGACGATGATTCCGGCCGCGACGAGAACGATGGGCGGTCTGTGGCGAGCCCAGCGCGAGAGGCGGTCTATCGCGCCGGCGCCCAGGCCGGCGAAGACCAGGAGGCCGGCGAGCACCGCCGCGATGGCATAGAGCGGATGCCCGAGAAACACGGCGAAGCGCTGCATGAACGCGATCTCGACGAAGAGGAAAGCCAATCCGAGGCTCGCGAAGAAGAGCACGACACGCCACCGCGCGGGCGTCTCCGCGCCTTGTTCGCGAGGCCTGCGGAGTGCCAGCAACGGCAGCAGGATCAACACAACCGCAGCGATCGACGCCTGCGCCAGTGTCGCCACCAGGATCACGAAGCCCCATTCGATCAGCGGCAGCCCGCCCTGCGCGCGCAGCGCGAGCAGCTCGGGCAGGGTCGACCACTTGAGCGTGTGGAAGAAGAACGGCCGGTCGTCGGTCGCAGGCTCGAGCGCGAACTTGTAGCGGGCGGCGAAGCCTTCCGGGTCGGGACCCAGAATGGCGGCGGTGCCCCGAAAAAACTCTGGCGCGGCCAAGCGGTTGTGACGGTTGGCCTCCTTCTCTTCGATCTCCGGATGCCAGACCAGGTCGAACGCGTAACCTTTGGCGAAGGCTCGCAGCCCGTCGATTTGGCTCGGGGCGAAGGGCCGGTTTCCGACCACCAGCGTCGTGGTCTTCCAGCCGCGGATCATGGCGAGCCGCGATGCCGCATCGGCGACGCCTCGTGCCTCCAGCGCCCGCCGCGCGGTCCAGAGCAGCCTGAGCGAATCCCGCGGCGGCAGCTTGAGCCAGCGGGTGACGGCCAGCACACCGCCCGGCGCGAGACGATCCAGGAAGGTCTCGAACGCCTCCACCGTGTAGAGCAGCGATTCGTCGAGCGCGTGAACGCCCGCTGCCGCGGCGCTGAAGGAATCCACCAAGGCGATCTGGATCAGGTCCCATTGTTCGGAAGAGCGCGCGGCGAAGCTGCGGGCGTCAGCGATGTGGGTGCGCACGTCTCCGCCTTCCCATTGGCCACCCGGCGCGCCTGCGAGGACCGCCCGCACCACATCGAGCACATCCGGATTCAGTTCGACCGCATCGACCGCGCGGGCGCCGTGGCGCAGCGCCCGCAGCACCTCCGCCCCGCCGCCGGCGCCCAGCACCAACGCGCGCGGGCGGTCCATCAGATGGTAGGGAAGCGCCGCGGTCTCGGCCTCGAGATAGCGCAGGTCGGCGTCGGCGCGGGTGATCGCGCTGGGTGCGCCGCCGTCGGTGAAGAGGCCGATCTGCTCCGGCGGGCCGGCTGGCGCCATCAGACTGAGGCCGGGCGCATGGCGAAACGGCACGCTCGGGCTCTCGACTGCGGTAAGCCAACCGAGCGGGCCGTGACGCTCGGCGACGACGCGGGCGTCGGGCACGGTCAGCGCCAGGCTCAGCCCCTTGTAGGGCGACGGGTGCGGGCGCAGCCAGTCATCGGGAAGCGCTGCAGCGAGGGCTAGCCCGGCGGCGACCGCCAGCAGCGCACTGCCCCTGAAGAGCCGTCCTGCCCTCCCCCACAGCAGGACCACCCCACCGGCGATGGCGCCGCAGAGGCCCACGACCCTCAGCGCATCGGCGAGCGGCAAAGCGTCCAGCAGGAAGACCATGCTGAGCGCGCCGAGGCCCGCTCCCATCAGGTCCATGCGGTAGAGAGCGCCGGCGCGTGCGGCGTTGGCGCGAAAGGCCAATGCCAGCGCCAGCGCCGCGCTGAAGAACGGCACCGCGAGCACGAGGTAGAGCGCGAAGAGCCAACCGGGCTGGGCGCGGTCCCAGGCAATCTCAAGCGCGTTGAAGGGAAGCGACTGTGCCAGGGCGAACGCCAGGGGCGCTCCGATCGCGAAGCCCAGCGCGGCGCCGCCGAAGCTGCACCGAAAGTGCTTGAGGAGCGGCCGCTGCAGCACCGCGACCAGGCTGCCCGCAGCGCCGAAGCCCAGCAGCGCCACCGCGATGATCATGTACGCGAAGTGGTGCCAGTGGACGATCGCCAGCAGGCGCGCCAGCAGGATCTCGTAGCCCAGCACGCCGGCCGAGA